>WGCT01000001.1 GCA_015493625.1 Draconibacterium sp.
TCGGTTTTATCGCCCGGTTTAAAAATAATTACATCCTGCCACTTCCATTCGGGCGGCCCGTTGTTTTGCATGTAGTTATTGCTAATGCGGTACCTCGGCAATGAAGTCTCCCACTGGTTGGCAATTACCGTGTACCAAACCAGCCAGAGTGTCTCTTTCTGGTCGATAAAAAGGACAGGGTTAATATCGGGGAACCCGGGAATGTCGGCCATTAAAAAAGGCTCGCTCCACTTGGTTTCGCCTTTGTGCAACCTCGCCCCGAGTATTCGAACATCGTCGGCCCACCGCTCTCCGTGACCTTGAAACCACGCTGCCAGCATATCGCCGTTGGCAAGTTCAACAATGGTTGCCCCGTGTGCATGCTCTTCCTGCAAAGGGAATAGCTCCACCTGCAAAAATTCTTGCTGTGCAGTGCACGAAACAGAAATTAACACAAAAAGTAGTGCAAATACTGTTCTGTTCATTGTTGTAAAATTAAACCCGTAAAAATATTTTATTCTTGAATAAATAATAGAGGAAGAACCACTCGAGTGTAATCATTCCAACCGTAATAATTACATCGCCAAAATTACCGGCCGGGATGGCCATCCACCCCAAAAGAAATTTCGATGAATACCAAAAATCGATGATTCGATGTCCGAGATAAATGGTTATTGAATTCATTCCTATTACTTTGAAAAAGAAAATCCACCCATCCCATTTTTTTACGTCGATGATGTAGTAAAACAGGGCAATTAAGAGAAACCCAATTCCTGCGGTAAGCATATTAAACGGAACAGTCCATATTTTTTTGATGATGGGATAAACCGGTGAAAGCAGCAGGGCAGTGGTTACAACGGCTGCTCCGATAATTAACAGAACTACCGTCTTTTTGTTGGGATTTATTTTTTCGTTGCGAAAGATAAACCCTGCAAAAGTTCCCATTAACGTAACCGAAGTTGCCGATACAATACACAAAACACCTTCGGGGTCGTAGGTTTTATAAATTAATATACCGGGTAGCAGATGTTGGTCTAACCAGGCATTAATACTTCCGGCGGGAGTAAAAGCACCGGCTCCGAATCCGGGCACCGGAACAAGGAATTGCAAGGCTGCAATTCCGGCAAGTATTCCAACAAGCCAAAAAATCCTTGATTTTAATGTCGTGGTATTGATTATAATTAACGCGGCAAAAAAGTAGGCTATTCCAATTTGCGACAACACGCTCGGGTAGCGCATGTTCGAGAAACCATTTTGCAGCGCTCCGTTGTAGACAAAGCCAAAGAGAACGAGTAAAACCATTCTGATAAATACCTTTTTATAAAGTACCGATTTTGCAGTTCCTTTTTCCAGTTTGCTGGTGAGGGCAAACGGAATGGCGACACCGGAGATAAACATAAACAGGGGAAAAATCAGGTCTTCGAATCGAAAACCATCCCATTTAGTGTGGTGCATCTGATGTGCAATTACTCCCACCCAGTTCCAATTTGTGGCTTTTGCCAACGCGGTAAAAAAGGCACCTCCTCCAATAATCCAGAACATATCGAACCCACGTAGCGTGTCGAGCGATTTTAACCTTTTGTTTGTTTTTGGTTGAATTGTTGTTTCCATATTTTTAAATTTAAATTATTCGATAATCTTATGCTTCATCAAGATTAACTATTGGCGATATATTCAAACCACATAGTTTTTCGTTTCGATGGACTTTGTGATTTCGCTTTGCTCAGTCTCCGAATAGCTATCTGGATTGAGTATATATTTTTAAAAGAGAGCATCTTCCACCACCATGCAAATTGTATGGTAAACCGGCAGGTGCAATTCTTGAACATAAGCAGTTCTTGTTTCCGGAGCATTTATCAGGAAATCGCAGTATGCTTTCATTTTCCCTCCTGTTTTTCCGGAAAGTCCGATGGTAATTAGCCCTTTTGCTTTGGCAACAATTAGTGCATCAATTACATTTTGCGAGTTGCCCGAAGTACTAATCCCGATTAAAATATCGCCGCTGTTTCCGTATCCTGTAACTTGTTGCGCATAAACAATATCTGCATCAATATCGTTGGCAACTGCTGAGATTAATCCCGAATGTGCATTTAGAGAAATGGCAGGGAGCCCCTGTTGTAAATTATCTGCAAGATATTCGCCTCTCGATGCATCAACATTTTCCAATGTGGATTTTAATTTCTGATTAACCGGACGTTTCCGCTCGAAGCTTTTCATTAACTCGCCCACAATGTGGTCGGCATCGGCGGCACTTCCCCCGTTCCCGCAAACAAGTAGTTTACCACCTTGCGAGTGTGAATTTATAATTGCTTCGGTAGCTTTTTCAATCTCTGGTTTTAGAAAATCCAAACGGTTGTAGCGTTCTGTTAATTTATTGATTTTATCCATTTTCAATACTCTGTTTAAACTTCGTTAATCGCCACGCAGAGCGCAGCATAGTCGCCAATCGAATCGCCCAAAAGTGCGGGTTTTATTTCGCAAACTTCAACGGCTGCCGGAATTGCCTCTTTTTCGAGCATCCTGTTTATATGCGGGTTAAAAAGCTGTACGTTACGCGCGTAAATACTTCCGATTACAATACACTGCGGATTGAGTGTATCAATTAAAATTGCCAGTGCTTTGCCAAGGTATTCGGCCGATATTTTAATTATTTCGTTGGCTACTGCATCGCCATTATTGGCAGCAATTGCAACTGTTTTTGCTGATATATTCTTAAGGTTTTCGGTGTTGCAGAAGTCACTTTTAATTCCTTCGGCAACTTTGGCTGTAATTACTGTTTCTGCCAACTGTGCAATTCCTCCGCCACTACAAAAACCCTCGAACGATCCGGCTTTCCCAAACCCAACCGGGCCGTCGTCGGCGAGGCGGATATGCCCCACTTCGCCACCCAAATCGTTAGTGCCCGCGTAGAGCTGACCATTTAAAATAAGCCCCGAACCCATTCCTGTACCAAAAGTCAGGAAAATCATATTTCGTGTTCCTTTTCCGGCTCCCATTAACCACTCGGCAAGTGCCGAAGCGTTGGCGTCGTTTTGTATGGCCGTGGGAATTCCGTATTTATCTTTAAACATTTTTACAATCGGAACGTTGTCCCAGCCTGGTAAGTTGGGCGGCGAATAGATTACCCCTTTTTCAGAATCGAGTGGACCGCCGCAACTGATACCGATTTGCCGCACCTGCTCTTTGGGAAACTCAAGAAAAAACCGGTCGAGATTACTGAAAAACTCATCGATAATTGCCTTGTATCCCCGTTCTGTTTTCGTTTCAAACTGAACCCGTTTATAAATCTTAAAGTCGCCGTCGCCAATAATAATGGCGCATTTTGTCCCTCCAATATCAACTCCTATAAAATAATTTTGCTTCATAATTTATCTATTTCAATGTATTCGAAGATATATTATATTCTGTTTTGTTGCAAGCCAATAATAAAAACAAAGGCAACAGAATAAAAACACTATTTTTTATTAACATGGGAAACGTATTCGAAAATAATTTTTGAAAATCCATAAAGTTAAGTTTAATACAAACAACACAAACAAATAAAAGTAAATTTACCTGAAACTCTTCCGGTACTCGGAGGGGGTTTTTTTCATCACAATTTTAAAATAGTGGTTGAAGTTTGCCAAATTATTGTAGCCACATTCGTAGCATATTTGCGTAATTTGTTTATCTGTTTCAGCCAATAATTTGGCAGCTATTCCAATACGTACTCGTTTTACATAATTCATAAACGATTGGTTGGTTTTCTTTTTAAAATAGCGACAAAACGACCCGGGTTGTAAATATACTATTGAAGCTGCCTCTTTAAGTTTAACACCTTCCCGAATATTTTGAAAAACATATTCGTACACCTTATTAATTTTATCCTGATCTTTTTTGTATAAGTTTGGTGACGATGAAGGAAGAGTGAGGTATTCTCTATCTTCGGTTTGGAGCAAAAGATTAAACACATTTAATAGCTCGATATAAAGTTTTAAACCGTTTAATCTTGTCATTTTTTGAAGTACTGCTGCTGCTTTTTCCGATTTAGTACCTTTAAATACGATACCGTTTTTTGCCTCTTTCAATAAGTTAATCAGCGGTTCGAGTTCGGGGATATTAAAAAAATCGGAAGTAATAATATTTTCATAGAAATGGGTGACAATACATTCCGGCTCCCTATTTTTTTCAACTTCCAACACCTCCCAGCAGTGTGAAATATTTGGGCCGATTAATACTAAGTCGCCTTCTGAATAGCTTGAAATATTGTCTCCAACGATTCGTCTTCCCGAACCGGCAGTAATTAAATTAAGTTCAAAATTTTTATGCGAGTGAATCTTGTCGGATTCCGGATCCATCTTTAATTTACGAGTGATAAACGAATGTTTATTCGGAACAAAAATTTTTTCGTAAACAAACTCCATTTGTCATTTTTTAACCGTTGATGTGTAAATATATAGTTATTTTTTGATATAAATATTTTTCCCTTCCCATAGTTCGGGTTAGAGAACCGTATATTTTAAATCTCTGAATTATGTCGTTCTATTTGCTTGCAGGTAACGCGTTGAATATGGTGCGTTTGGCAGTTTAATGTTTTATTTTTCTATATTCTGGCATGTTCATTAATACATAATTGTCATATTTACAGGCAACTGCGGCATGCACTATGAGTCATTAGATTTTTGTTTTCAATATTATTGCAAAAAAGAAATAATTTTAATCATGTAGTTTCATTATTTATGATAGTTGAGTACAAATATACAAATATCAGTTGATCTTAATTATTTAAGTATCTTTGCAAATGTATTACATGCATCTTAGCATCAATCATTCCTATCATTTTTGTTGATGAGCGTTAAAAGCAATCTATCACACCATTAGCAGACGTTATACTTATAGTTGGGTTATCTAGTAGTAGTTACATCATCAAAGTACTAAAAATTAGTACGCCTAAGTGCTTTTAATAAAGCGGTTACGTTTTTTTTTGATGACACTAATTGAATGAATTATGAGTATTAATTTAGAGAATTATTATGATGACAATCGTATTTCCACAGCATTACTTCTTGCGGCAGGAACAGGTAGTCGTCTATTGCCTTTGACAAAAAAATCACCCAAATGTCTTACCCTTGTAAATGAAAAGTCAATTCTTGAACGACTTGTCAATAACTTAACAAAACAAGGATTTACCCGACTTGTAATTGTTACAGGTTATGAAAAAGAATGTATCATGGATTTTCTTGGTAATAAATCGGGAAACTTAACCATTGAATACATTAATAGCCCATTATACCGAAGTACAAACAACATCTATTCTCTTTGGTTGGCCCGAAATATCATAAATAAGCCTTTCGTCCTATTTGAAAGCGATTTGGTTTTAGATACATCGTTATTAGACAAAATGGTTTTCCCTGATAGAATTGCTACTGCTAAAATGCAGCCATGGCTTAATGGAACTACCGTTTCGATTAATAAACAAAAACGGGTTACTCAGTTTCATAAAGGAACTACAGATATCTATTCCGATATTCGTTATAAAACAGTAAACATTTATAGTTTTTCGCTTGCCTCGTGGCGGATGATCGTAAAAAGGCTTAACCAATATGTTTTAGGAGGCAATGTTAGCTGCTATTATGAAACCGTTTTTTCTGAAATGATTGACGATAAAAGCCTGTCATTTGAATCGGTTTCGTTTGACCATAAACCATGGTACGAAATTGACACTATTTATGATTTGGCCGAAGCAGAAAAACTTTTCCCAAAAGAATTGAAAAAACAAGCTATTCTTGAAGTTGAAAATGTATAATGAGATTAAAATATAATGAAAGATCTTATAATGAATAATAAATATAAAACACAAGCTGAAAAATACGAATACATATCAAAACAACATGGCGGCTATTATCGGCATAATTTTACCGACCATGCTTACTTATATAATCTCTATTTTCCTCCCAAAGCGGTGTTTATACATCTTAAAGATACTATTCATAATTTAGTGTTAAATTACCCCATGGCGCAAGATGCACTTTCCGAACTTATTGGAGAAATAATACAGCAACCAACAGAAAGAATAATTGTAGGAAATGGTGCTGCTGAACTTATTAAAATACTTTCAAAACATCTATCAAAAAGAATGATTGTTCCTGTTCCATCATTCAATGAATATGTAAATGCAGCACCTGAAGGCCAGGTTGTAGAATTCCCCCTCGAATTCCCGTCCTTTCATCTCGATATAGATAAATTTGCAGCTGAGGCTATGAAAGTCGAAGCAGATATAGCTGTTGTGGTAACACCCAATAATCCTACTTCATTGTTGGTACCAAAAGCTGATTTAATACGATTAGCACAAAAGCTTGGAACACACAATTGTATGCTGATAATTGATGAATCTTTTCTTGATTTTGCAGATGATAATGATAATATAACTATGGAACATGAGATTCATAATTTCCCGAATATGGCAATTATTAAAAGCATGAGCAAAGCTTATGGGATTTGTGGTCTCAGGATTGGTTATATGCTGACTGCAAATTCTGCTTTTGCTAATTCAGTGCGGGAAGAGGTTCCTATATGGAATATCAATGGATTTGCCGAAGAGTTTTTACGAATATTGCCTCGGTATAAGCAGGAATTTGAAGATAGCTGCGAAAAGGTTAAATCAGACCGTGATATCTTCTATAAAAAATTATGTGCAATTGAAGGAATGACCGTTTTTAAACCTGATGCGAATTATATTTTTTGTCGTTTACCCGATAGTGCATTGAGCGGCCCTGAGGTAACAAAGCGTCTGTTTATTGAACATAATATTTATATAAAAGACAGTGCCGGAAAAACGCAACCCGATGCAACACGATATATTCGAATTGCAAGTCGTACAAATGAGGAAAACAGCAAACTTATTGAAGCATTGATAGATGTAATGTATTTAAAAAAATGAATAATATAAAGAACAAACAACAGGCGAGCATGCTTGCTTTTGCCAAAGATTTGCCAAATATTTGTTCTCTTTTGGGATTATTGAGTGCCGTATTAGGAATTTATTTTGCAATAAAAGGAAATTTTGAAGCAGCAATTATAGGAGTCCTGTGGGCTGTACTGTTTGATTGGTTCGATGGAATTATAGCACGGAAAATGAAAGGCAGGACAAAAGTACAAGCTGTTTTTGGAGCTCAACTTGATTCTATGATTGATATTGTAAGCTTTGGAATTTTACCTGCAATTATACTTTTAAGCTACGGAAATTATGATATCTGGGTTTTGCCTGGTGCATTTGTAATTATTGCCACCAGTGCTATCCGCCTGAGTTACTTTAATGTTTATGGTCTTATCGATAGCAAAACATACAAGGGTCTTGCTCTTGATAACAATGTACTCATTCTGGCTTTTATATTTTTATTTGAAAGTTTTTTTAACCATTCTACTTTTTTAATAGTTATTTATATCACCTTAATAATTCTATCGGTATTTAATTTATCCTCAATACCAACTCCAAAATTTGGTGGGAAATGGATTTATGTACTAGTCATATATATACTGGTATTGACTTCAATTCTTGGATGGATACTGTATAATAA
>WGCT01000002.1 GCA_015493625.1 Draconibacterium sp.
CTTTCCCCCGAAATAAGTCGTCGAGAATAAATTTTACGGTTTTACTTTTATATTCTTTCGATATTTTAGAAGAGTAACGATTTATTTTATTGCTGTAAGCAATAGATATTTTTACTTCTGCTTTTAGTTTCTCTATTGCTTTAGTAAGGGTAATATTTTTAAACGAAATGGTTACCTGTTTTTCCAGAATTTGTTGTTGCGCACAAACGGGATAAGAAATAAAAATAAACAGAATAAACAATCCGGCTCTTCCCAAAAGAGAGAGAAAAGCTTTTTTTTTGTATCTATTTTTATAACGAGTTATCATTAACAGGTTTAAAAAGAGTATCCAAAACTCAATCCTCCAAAGGCAGTAATTGCCTGATTATTTGCAATGTATTCGCCTGAAATATGTATTAGGGGGCTGGCATAAATTCTAAACACAAAATGTTTCGAGATATTTTTGCGCCATCCCAGTATGGGCGAGATGTTGTATGAATGAATATTCTTAGCTGTTGCCGGGTCAACAGAGTCATCTTTTCCTGTCCAGTACGAACCGCCAATTCCAACCTCCAGAAAACTATTTTTCTTTCCAAAATTCATTGTTAACTGATGAGGGAGAGTGAGCCCTCCGGCAATAATTACTGCGCCAATTCCAACCGAGGCATTTACAAAATAACCCGGTTGTACAAAAAGCACCCGGTTGTAATTTGTCGACAAAAACAGACCGGTTCCGCCAATCGTAATGTCAATAGAGTTTCGGTTACTGTTTTGTGAGGTTAAACTGGCAGTAGTTTTCTGGCTGGCTGCAAACAAAGGCAGTAAAAGAACAATGGTGAGAAATATTGGGTTTAATACTTTTGTGAGTGGTTTTGGCAGAACAGTTACGAGTTGTTGTTTTATTGGAATTTTTTTTTCTCTGTCTCTTTGCATTGTTAGAAGTTTAAACAGAGCAAGAATAAGGGGTATTGTAATCATGGTTGTTTTGCTGTTTTTTTGTTTTCTGAGTTACTGTTTTCTATTGAAATATCAACGTTGCAGGTTAGTTTTATTATTTCTACAATCTCTTCAAGTTTGGTATTGTCGAAATCGGCATTTAACAGGCAGTTATTTTCTGTTGAAGTATTCATTCGAAGTTGCCTTTTGTAAAATTTATTAAGCTCGGTTACTACGTCGGTAATTTTTGCATTCTTAAATACGAATTTTCCTGTTCTCCAAGCCTGAAAGTTAGGATTAATAGTGGCAAACTTATTAATGCTCTTTCCTGAAACTTCAGCCGAAAATCCCTTCGTAATAATTATCTGTTTACTTTTATCGGTATTTGTAACCTGAACCGTTCCGGTGGCTACGGTAACTTTGGTTGTGTTTGAATTGTTGTTTATGTTGAACGAAGTTCCCAGTACTCTAATTTCGGCATTTTCAGTAGTAATAATAAATGGTTTCTCCGGATTTTTGGCAACCTCGAAAAATGCTTCTCCGGTAAGTTTAACTGGTCTTTTATCTCCTTTAAACTCCTCGGGGTAGGTAAGTGTTGCATTGCGGTTTAGCCACACTTTCGATCCGTCGTTTAATGTAATTGTTTTTCCACGTTCGGTGTGGGTGGCAGTAGTTTGTACAATCTTTACTGTCGAAAAAAATTTGAATGATTGCGAAGTGTGAATAAAGTAGTACGCTGAAAAAACTCCAATAACCAAAATAGCTGCAACGGCTGCAATTTGTTTAAGTTTTGTATTTAGCCTAACTACTTTTGTGGTTTTTTCTTCTTTTTGTTTGAAATTCTTTTGAATTTTCGCCCAGGCTTTTTCTGAATCGAAATCAATAATTTCAATGTTTTTACCATTTTCCCAAAGCTTTTTTAAAATTTCGTATTCGGCTTTGTTGGTGCTTTTAAATTCATTAATAAGTAGCTCTTCCTCCTCCGAATTTTCATTTAAAAAGTGTTTTGATACTATTTGGTAAATTTCATTCATCCAATAATTTTTAAGGCTCAACCATATGTCGAAACAGAACGCGAATACCCCTATCTAGTCTGTATTTTTTTACGAATAAAAGAACAGAAGCAACGAAATGAGCTTTTGGTCTTTAAGTAGTTCCTTCATTTTTCGCAACGCTCTGCCCATTTGGTTTTCCACCGTTTTAACCGATATGTTCAGCTCTTCTGCAATCTCTTTATAGGTAAGTCCCGATTTTCGGCTGAGTAAAAAAACTTTCCGTGTTTTTTCAGGTAGTTTCGCAGCAAAATAGTGGAACATGGGTTCAATATCGTCTTCGGTAAAGCTTGAAACGGAGGTTTCTCTGTTGTCGAAAAACCGGTCGACTACAATCTCGTTTTTAACTTTCTTTGTTCGGAGGTAATCGATGCACTTAAATTTTGTTGCTCGTAATAAAAAGTTCTCAATATTTTTTGCTTCGCTTAATTTGTTGTTTTCCCAAAGTTGAATAAAAAGGTTTTGTACAATGTCTTCCGACATGGGAATATCATCAACAATTTTTGAGGCATAATTACATAGCGGAGAATAATACTGATGAAATATTTTTTCGAAATTGTTATCCAAAACAGTCAGGCTTTTTAATCTATCGGATAAAAGTATTATTTTATTGTGATTTGCAGATTAAAATAAAATATAAAAAACTGTAATTTAAACTAACAGATATTATTCCTTTATTCTTCAGGATTTACGCGTTCGCTAATCGTTTTATTCGAAAGTATATTTTTCCCTTCGAGTAAAATATAATCTATTTTTGGCCAGAATGATGAGTTGTCGGCTTTAATAAAGAGGCGTGTTAATTGTGCCTTTTCTCCGTTTAAAACTGTTGTTAACTGTGCTTTAAACGGAGCAATCTGTTCGAGAGTGAAGAGGCGTTTTTCGTCGGCAACCAATCTTACATTGAAATGGTCTTTTACTTTTTTATCGATGGTGCATTTTATGCCGTAAGCCATTCTTTCTTCGGCATAGTTAAGCTTTTCGCTCTCTCCGTTTTTCTCAAACATTATCCAATGTGCTTTTATTGGCGATTCTTTATTCAACTGGCCGTTTTTGTCGAAACTTGCTTCGTATATAACGGTGTTTTTATTCATGTTTCGTTCTATATAAAACAACAAATTCGGGTGTTCATCAATTGTTATTGTATTCGAGCTCCAAAAGCCAATAAATATAAAAAGTATTACTAAAAGTTTCATTTTACGTAAAATCAATTTTTAATTCAACAATAAGCTTACTATATTGTTTATAGCCATCTGTTTTTTTTATACCATTCAACCGTTGTTTTTACTCCGAGTTGCAAATTGTAACGGGGCCGGAAATTAAAATCACCGATTGTTTCCGAGGCATCGCAAGCCCAGTTTTGTCGTGTTATTTCTTTGTATTTATCGGTTGTAAACAGGGTTGGTTTTTTTGTTAAAAGTGCAAAGCATTCAGAAAGGTAAGCAGCGAATTTTACAAAAAACAGAGGGAAAATAATCCGAACTGTTTTTTTATTCAGAATTTTTTTTGTGATGGCGGCAAATTGCCGGCTGGTGTAATTTTTCCCGTCGGTAACAAAATATGCTTTATTTATATTATTTGTTTGCAACGATTTAAAAATAAGTGACACCAAGTCGTGAACAAAAATAAAAGAGAGTTTTTGATGTGTGCTTCCAAGATATATTTCAATGTGGTTATTTATCGATTTTATAAATTTATAATAGCCGGTGTCGCGCGGGCCATAAACTCCGGTTGGCCTGAAAATAAGGAATGGCACTTTGTTTTGGTGAAAAAGAAACTGTTCGGCTTTAAGTTTACTCTTCCCGTAATTTGTAATTGGATTGGGTGTGTCGGATATTTTTATGGGGTCGAATGTGTTTTCGTTTCCCGGTCCGTAAGCAGCCAAACTACTTATGTAAACAAATTTGTCGGGAATCATTCCGGCAGTAACAAACGATTCAACCAAATTTTTTGTGTATTCCGTGTTTATGGTTTCGAAATCGGCTTTGTCGAGCACTTTGGTAGCTCCGGCATTGTGAATGACATAATCGAATTTGCCAATCTCTTTACGGAGATTTAACCATTTCTGAACCAACGAGTTTTTATCGGCTAAATTCAAATGAATGATGTTTATTTTCGGGTCGGAAAGATTTTTTGTATTGCTCGAAGCGCGAACAGCTGCATAAATTGTATGGTTTTCCGATAATCCGTGTTCAACCAAAAAACCACCAATAAAGCCACTTGCTCCGGTAATCAGAATTTTTGCCATTTTAACTAAAACTCCTTAATAAAACAACGTCGCCGTTTGTGTTGGTCGCGCTCGAAAAATTGCCACATGCTTTGAACACTGTTGTTATTTTCAAGTTCAATATTTGTTTCTGCACGTTTAATTCCAAACTCTTTTGCTTTGTGTGCAGTATAGCTAATTAGCAGTGCATTAACTCCTTTTTTCTGGTATTCCGAATCGACAGCTACAAGATATAAATCGAGTGTTTCGTTTTTCTTTAATGCTCGTAAAAAATAGTACCATCCGAATGGAAGTACTTTCCCTTTTGCTTTAATAGACGCTTTGGTAAACGATGGCATTGCAATCCCAAATCCTATTAACGTATCGTTTTTGTCGACAACAAGACTTAAAAAGTCGAGTTTAACGAGGTTAATAAACATTTTTACGTAGTGCATTATTTGCTCTTCGGTGAGTTGCGAAAAACCGTATAAATGTGCGTATTCTTTATTCAGAAGTGCAAATACTGCATAGATGTATTTTTTCAGCTGTTTTCTCGAAGTAAGTTCTACCAGTTTAAATCCATATTTTTTAGCTGCATAGTTTGCTATGTTTTCAACGCGGTCGACAATAAGGTTTTCAACATCAATTTCGTATTCTACCCAGTCAATTTTTTTAGCAAAACCCATAGCTTCCATGTGTTCTACATAATACGGGTAGTTGTATAAAGCGGCAAAAGTCCCCATTCGGTCGAATCCTTCAATTAACATTCCCTGCCGGTCGAGGTCGGTAAAACCAAACGGCCCGTGTACTGTTGAAATGCCAAATTCTTTAATCCAGGCGAGTGCTGTATCCATTAATGCTTTCGAAACTTCTTTGTCGTCTATAAAGTCGTACCAGCCAAATCGTCCAATAGGTTTGTTATCTTCGGTTACTTCATTATCTTTCACAATTCCCGAAATACGTCCTGCAACTTTGCCGTCTTTTAGTGCTATCCAAAATTTTGCTTTACAGGTTTTATGTGCCGGGTTTTTCTCTTTCGAAAGGGTTTCTAACTCGTCGAAATGGAGTGGAATAGGGGAGTATTTACAGTTTGCATAAAGGGTAGTAAAAAAACTGACAAACTTTTTCAAATCGCTTTTCGAAGTAACTTCTCTAACCTCAATATTCATAAGTTTCTGTTTTTAACAATATTTGTTAACCAACTTGGCAATGTTTTCTATTGCATATTCAATTTGTTGTTTTGTGTGCAATGCCGTGAGTGAAAACCGCAGCAATGCATCGGTCTCTTTCACGCCCGGTGCCACAACCGGATTTACATAAACACCATTATCGAACAGTAATTTTGCAATTTTAAAGGTAGTAAAAGAGTTGCGAATATAAATTGGAATAATTGGAGATTCCGCATTGCCAATATCAAGACCGGCTTCATTCATTAATTGAATGGCATAATTGGTATTCTCCCAAAGTTTAATTTGAAGTGAGTTGTCGTTACGAATAATGCGCAATGCAGCGAGTGCAGCAGCAGTTGAGCTTGGAGGCAGGCTGGCACTAAAAATATACGATCGCGAAGCATGGCTGAGGTACTCAATCAAATCGGCACTTCCGGCAATAAACCCACCTACTGATGCCAGCGATTTGCTAAATGTTCCGCCAATTAAATCTACTTCGTCGGTAATGTTAAAATGCGAAGCAGTACCCGAGCCATTTTTGCCAATTACACCAATCGAGTGGGCACAATCTACCATTACCATTGCATCGTGTTGTTTGGCAAGGTTTGTTATTTTATCTAACTGTGCAATGTCGCCATCCATCGAAAAAATACCATCGGTAACAATCAATTTAGTAATATCTCCGCTAACACCGTTATTTGCCAGTTTTTGCTCTAAATCGGCCATGTCGCTGTGGCGAAATTTAACCCGGCGTGCAAAACTCATTCTACAACCGTCGATAATTGATGCGTGATCTAACTCGTCGATAAAGATAAAGTCGTTTTTGTCGGCCACTGCCGGAATTACTCCTGAGTTTACCTGAAACCCGGTAGGGAAAATAATTACTCCCTCTTTGTTTAAAAACTCTTTAAGCTCGTTTTCGAGTTCGAGATGTAAATCAATAGTTCCATTTAAAAAACGACTTCCCGTACACGATGTTCCGTATTTGTCGACCGCCTTTTTTACCGCTTCCTGTATGCGAGGGTCGCCGGAAAGCCCGAGGTAGTTGTTCGAGCCAAACATCAGTACCTCTTTGTCTCCAAAAACTGCTGTCGCTCCCTGTGTAGAAGAAACAGCATTGAAATATGGATATAAACCGCTGGCTTTTAATTTCTTTACCTGATCTAGAATTCCACCTCTTTCGCTTACCTTGTTGTTTTTCAATAATACTTGTTCCATATAGTTATTGTCTATTTTTCTTTTTATATAATCCAAATCTATTCAGAGC
>WGCT01000003.1 GCA_015493625.1 Draconibacterium sp.
ACCCCATTATATTATAAAACGACCCTTCAATTTCGGTTATAGCAACTACGCCAATCCACTCCTGAATTCCGTATGCTCCGGCTTTATCGAAAGGTTTAAAATTTGAAACATAAAATGCTGTTTCGGCTTCTGTTAATTTTTTAAACTTAACTTTTGAGATGGAGTAAAACGACATCGTTTTTTTTGAATTTGCCAAACATACGCCTGAAATTACCTCATGCCAGCCACCACTTAAAAAATGCAACATGTTAATGGCTTCATCAAAGGTTCGAGGTTTGCCGAGCACTTTCCCTTCTTTCCAAACAATGGTATCGGCCGTTATTAACAGGTCGTTTTTAGTTAGATTGGGTAAAAAAGGTTTTGCTTTCTTCTCAGCAAGAAAGAGGGGAATCTGCTCGCGTTTTAAAGTATCGGGATACGTTTCATTAATCTCCTTTGTTTTTATGCTAAACTCAATCCCCAACAACTTCAAAAGTTGACTTCGGCGTGGCGATTTCGATGCAAGAATGTAATTATAGTTAGGAAACCATTTCATTTAAAATGCATTTTTAAACAACATATCTTTTGTAAACCAACTGTTTTGAGCGCGCAAAGTTTGTTCAATAACATCGCGAGCACAGCCCTCTCCACCGTTTTTGTCGGAAATATATTTTGAAATTTCTTTAATATCGTGTACAGCATCTTTGGGGCAGGTAGGAATTCCCACAGTTATCATTGCCTGATAATCGACCAAGTCGTCGCCCATAAAAAGAATATTTTTTGCATCTATTCCGGTTTTATCGATAAAATCGGTTAAACACTCTACTTTGTTTCGAGCGTTATCGTAAAAATATTTTACCCCCAGTTTTTCGTAGCGGAGCCGAACTCTTTCAATATATCCACCAGTAATTATTGCTACCTGATAACCAAATCCGATGGCGTTTCTAATGGCAAAACCATCTTTTACGTTTGCCGTGCGCACAGGGTCGCCCTCTTCGTTAAGTGACGAAACATCGCGCGACAAAACCCCGTCGACATCAAAAACAAATGCTTTTACATTTAACAACTCCTCTTTAAAAAATTTCATTATTTATTCGTTTTTATGATGCTTAAAAATACTTTTTGAGATTAGATTATAAAGCTCTTTATAGTTTTGAAAATGCTCAAGCTCGTTTAAATGCGAAGATATAATATTTTCATCGAAACGAACAGCGGGACCGGTTTGTGCCTCTTCAGGATTCATCTCCTGAACTTTTTGTGCCGTTTCAAGAATTAATGGTTTTACTACTTCAAAAGGAATATCTTTTGTTTTTAATAGTTCGGCAGAAATTGTATAGAAATGATTAACAAAATTGCAGGCAAATACTGCCGAGATATGCAATATTTTTCTTTTTTCTGAATTTGCAACCAATACTGTATCCGACAGTTTCCGGGCTATTCCCTCTATTTGCATTTCGTTCTCTTTTGTATTTGCCTCAATAAAAACGGGTACTTTTTTAAAATCGATTTCACGCTCTTTCGAAAAAGTTTGCAGCGGGTAGAACACAGCACAATTTTTCGAATGATTCTTCAAAACCGATAGTGATAAACTTCCCGAACAGTGCACCAATAGCTTGTTTTTAAAACGAATATCAGATAAAACTTTATCGATAACCGAATCTTTTAGCGCCACAAAAAACATATCGGCAGAGGTATCTATTTTTGTAATTTCGGTTGTATATTGGGTTCGAAGTTGATTGGCAAGTGCTGCCGCCGATTCCTCAGTTCTGCTATAAATTTGCTGAATTTGAAAACCTGCTTTTTGCAACGATTTCGATAAATGAGTAGCCACATTTCCGGCACCTATAAAACATACAGAGAGTTTCATTTTATAATTTTATAAATGTAAAAATAGTGTGCCCGTTGATAATAGCAAATATAAAATAAAGAAAATTCGTAAAGTCGGCTATCTCCGAGGCAGTGACAAAGAAAGACCTGCCCGTTGGCGGGCTAGTTTTGGCGAAGAAGCAAAAAATCGAATTTTCTTTACTTTGATTTTAAACAGTTTCTATTGTTGAAATGGTATTGCAACAGGCAAAATCTGTTTATAATAGAACTCATCAACAAGCTCTTTTATCTCCTCCGGCATGTCGAGTTTTATGTACCAGTTAATGTTGGTGTCGTTGGTCAGATTTCCCGAGCTGATATAGGTTTCTTTTTCCGATTGATACATTTTTGCATGCAATCCGGGAACTTCCCATAAATTTACTTTAAGTCCTTCCATTCCGTTAAAACCTTCCCCCTCGCGAACATAGTATTTAACATCAACGCCACGATTTATTGCGTTGTTAATTGCATCTTTTAACTTGTCCCAACCATTGAAATCGTTAAACGGTGAAATTAGAATCAGATACTCTTCAGCATTCTCAACAAGAGAAATTATCGTATTTAGGTTTTCTTTAATATCAATAAGTTTCATACTCGATAGGTTTATAAAATTGGTTGTTGTTATTTGCTTTTATATGCAAAAGGTTTAATGTTGCTCTCAAAAAAGTTTTTAATATCATCGTATTCACTCTGTTTATCCAAAATGTAAGTCCAGTTAATGTCTTCGTTATATTTTAGATGTGCCGACCCGATAACGGCTTCGCTTTCGGAATAGAACATTTTTGAGTGAAGATTTGGGACTTCAAAAAGAGCTACATTTAACTCCTCAGTTCCGGGAACTCCCTCTTCTTCGCGAACATAATACAGTACTTTAATTCCTCTTTGGGAGGCGTTGTTAATTGCATTTTTAAGGTTCTCCCACCCGTTTAAATCGGTGTAGGGAGAAACCAAAACAACAAACTCTTTTGCATTGTCGATTACAGAAATTATTGTATCGATGCTTTTTGTTGGTTTTACTAATTTCATTATTAATTTAGGTTTAGTTATTCAGAATTAATGGCTAACGCCAAAATTTAATTTATTTAATTCTCTATTGTAAAACAGTTTTATTCTGTGCCGTTGGATTTATCTTTTTATAATAAAACAGCCACAAATTCACAGATTTTTTAAATCGAAATTCATTGTTCGTTATTTTTTGTGGTCGCTATATTTTAAAAATTATCCTTTGCCGTTGGATTTATCCAACGGTAAACATGTACATAGATTACTACTCTTTATTATCGGATAGTAGTGGTTTTGTATTAGTATATTTTTTCAACTTCTGTATTGAAATAGTTGATACACTTTTTAATATCGGGGACTGAATTCTCCCAGTGGTATTC
>WGCT01000004.1 GCA_015493625.1 Draconibacterium sp.
ATTTAATAAACAGGTTAATAACTTGAAAGGTGATTACTCTAAAACCTGCACTATGCTTGCCGCAATCGATATGAGACACAAGACAAAAACTAAACTGCAGAACATCAACTATTTGACGGAATTATGGACATTAAAGTATTTTGTTGATTATCAGTATGGCATAAAAACATAACGAACAACTATAAATATTTAAAAAATGAAAATAAATTGGGGAACAGGGATTTTATTATTTATGATACTATTTCTTATGGCTGCTGGAGGATTTATTTACTTTGCCGCGCAACAAGGTATAAATCTTGTTCATAAAGATTATTACGAAAAGGGAGTAGACTACACACAGAGGATGGAAACCGATGCACGTTCGGTAAGATATAGAAATGCTTTTAAAATAAGTAATTCGGCAAATGCATTTGTAGTAAATGTCGAAAAGTCGGTGTCTGACAAAATCGATTCGGGGAGTGTAATCCTCTTCCGTCCTTCCGACTCGGGGAAAGACATTCAGATGACTGTTAAACCCAAAACATCAGAAATACGATTTCCTAAAAAGAATTTAATTCATGGTCGGTATATTCTGAAATTCAGTTGGTATTCCGAGGGTTTAAAATACGAAATCGACCGGCCTGTTAATGTTCAATAAATCTTAAAGAATGGCAATTTTACTTTCAGCATTAGTACTCGGTTTAATGGGGAGTTTCCATTGTGCCGGAATGTGTGGCCCAATTGCAATTGCATTGCCGCTACACGGAAATACTGTTCCGCAAAAAATATTTGGAGGGGCACTTTACAATATTGGCCGTACTGTAACTTACGGAATTATGGGCGCTCTTTTCGGTCTGTTGGGACAAGGCGTTGAAATGATTGGTGTTCAGCAAAAAATATCAATTATTATGGGCGTTTTAATGATTGTTTCGGTACTGTTTCCTGCACTCTTTAAGAACCAGTACAATATGGAAAAAAGCTGGTTCTCCGTAGTTGGTAAACTAAAAAGAACAATTGGAAAAATGTTCTCCATCCGGTCGTTCCAGAGTCTGTTTTTTATTGGGCTGCTAAACGGTCTTTTACCGTGTGGACTTGTGTATATGGCAATTGCCGGAGCAATTGGTACGGGCGATGTTTTTCTTGGGGCAATGTATATGATTTTGTTTGGGTTGGGAACAATTCCAATGATGCTCTCTATTTCGCTGGCCGGAAATATTATGAGTGCTGCCATAAGAAAAAGCATTAATAAACTCATTCCGGTAATGGTGGTTATTGTTGGTATATTTTTTATTCTGCGCGGATTGAGTTTGGGTATTCCTTTTATCAGCCCGCCAAAAGAGAAAATTGAAAAGAAATTTGAAAAAGGGTTGGAGAAACAACGAACTGAAATACAACAAACCACAAACAACTGTTCGATTTATTTTACTTAATGAAAAAGGGCGATAATATCTGTGTTCATTGTGGAGCCGACTGTGGAAAGAATCCGGTAATCTGGAACGGCATGCCGTTTTGTTGTAATGGATGCAAAACGGTGTATCAACTGCTAAACGAAAATAAGCTTTATAACTACTACGATCTGGAAGATACGCCCGGAATTAAGCTGGAAACTACCACCGAGTTTGGGAATAAATACGCTTTTCTCGACAACAATGAAGTAAAAGAAAAGCTCATTCTTTTTCGAGAAGGCGGGCTATCGAAAGTTAAGTTTTATATTCCGGTAATTCATTGCGCATCGTGTATTTGGCTGCTCGAAAACCTGCATACGTTAAACAAAGCAATAAAACACTCGTTTGTAAATTTCACTAAAAAAGAGGTCGATATTACGTTTTCCGAGTCGCAACTTAGCTTGCGGCAGTTGGTCGAACTTCTTTCGTCGTTGCATTATATTCCCGATTTGTCGATGAGTCTCTCCGATAAAAAGGAAGATTCGAAATCGTATAAAAAACTTTTGTATAAAATAGGAGTTGCCGGGTTTGTTTTTATAAATGTAATGACATACAGTTTGCCTGCCTATTTTAATGGCAAACCACTCGACGATAAATTGCAATCGGTGCTAAGTATTTTAAGTTTTATTCTTGTAATTCCGGTAACTTTTTACAGCGGCAGCGACTACTATATTTCGGCATTTAAAAATATGCTGAAAAAAGTTGTGAGCATCGATTTGCCAATTGCTTTGGGGATTTTTGTACTCTTCTTTGTGTCGGGGTACGACATTTTTTTTGCCGGCGGTGCCGGTTATTGCGATAGTTTATCGGGGTTGGTATTTTTTCTTTTGGTGGGGAAATGGTACCAAAGTAGAACCTACGAGGCACTTTCGTTCGAGCGGAATTATAAATCGTATTTTCCCATTGCAGTTACAAAAATTAACCGACAGATTGAAGAGGAGAGTATTCTACTCGAGAAAATTGCAGTTGACGATGTTCTGATAATCCGAAATAAAGAGCTAATACCGGCCGACTCGGAAC
>WGCT01000005.1 GCA_015493625.1 Draconibacterium sp.
TCTGTTGCCTAGCAACAGAAAAAAAATAGGTGGGTTTCCCCACCTACACAAGATGAACATCCGTATAAAGCTTTCGCAGGAAGTCCTCTTTCCGCAATGCAAAAATACGGAAAAAAGATTAAAATTTGTTTGGTATTTAAGATAGTATCTTTAGCGTAGGAACAATCGACATTATTGTAATAATCGGCTACCTCGCCGGAATAATTTTACTGGGACTTTACACCGTTCGGAAAACGTTGAAAAACCAATCGTCTGACGACTATTTTCTGGCAAGTCGTTCGTTAAAATGGCCAATAATCGGAGCAGCACTTTTTGCCGCAAATATCTCCACAATTCACCTCATTGGGTTTGCCGAGTCGGGGTTTAAATACGGGCTGGTCGATGGTTTATTCGAGTGGCTGGCCATTCCGTTTTTAATCTTTTTAGGCTTTGTAATTGCCCCCTATTTTTTCCGCAATCGGGTTTCAACAATTCCCGAACTGTACGAACGCCGCTTTAACGGAGCCAGCCGAACGTACATGGTAATATTTGCCATTCTTACGGCACTGCTTATTCATATCGGTATTAGTTTGTATGCCGGTGCCGCACTTTGCCAAAAGTTTTTTGGGTTGAATGAAACTTACGGAATAATTTTTATTGCCGTACTAACCGGTGTTTATACAATTCTTGGAGGATTAAAAGCCATTACAACAGTTGAAGCGGTACAAACGGCACTGCTTATTTTGGGCGCGGTTATTTTAACACTCTTTGGTATTTTTGCCCTGCCCGATGTTGGCATCGACAGTTTTGCTGCATTTAAAGCGCACCTGAAACCTGATACGCTTTCCATTTTACGACCGACCGACAGCCCTGCCAATCCACCCGAAGGTGGCATTTCGTGGTACTCGGCACTGCTTGGTTATTTTGTTCTTGGTGCGTGGTATTGGTTCTCCGACCAAACCATTGTGCAACGCTCGCTGGCATCGCGAACAGAATACGACGCACGAATTGGCCCGATGTTTACCGGATTGCTGAAATTGTTGCCGGTACTCTTTTTTCTACTACCCGGCACACTTGCTTTTGTACTATTTGGAAACGAAATTACCGACACAAAACTTACCCTGCCGTTTATGATCGACCGTCTTGTTCCGGTGGGAATTAAAGGGCTGATAATTGCCGCGCTTCTTGCTGCACTGATGAGTTCGGTGGGGGCTGCCATTAACAGCGCGTCAACACTGTTCTCTATGGATATTGTAAAACGGTTACGCCCGAAAACTACCGACAAAGGATTGGTAATTACCGGAAGAATTACAGGAGTTGTTGTGATGACACTCGCAATTATCTGGTCGATAAATGCCAATAAATTTGGCGATACAATTATTTATACGGTTAACTCGCTGGGCGCAATGATTGCCCCACCAATTGCAGCCGTTTTTCTGCTGGGCATGTTCTGGAAACGGGGAACGGCAAAAGCGGCAAATTTTACTTTTGCAACCGGATTAATAATTGGAATTTTCTTTTTCCTTTTAGATTTTCCGTACGAAAATTTGCTGCCGGGGTTCGATTCCATTGCAACTGGAGTTGCCAGTTTTAATGGATACGAAATTACTCCTTCAACAAAAACCATAACAAATATTCTTGGCATCGGATTTATGATGCAGGCGTGGTGGAAATATGTTCTTCTTTCAATAGTATTTGTTATTGTTAGTTACTTGTCACCAAAACCCACGGCAGAACAAATTTCGAATTGCATTACTATAAGCGAGTTCTGGCCGAAAAAATGGAATGGAATAAAGGATTTCAGAGTTGTTGGTTTGGGAATTATTTTGGTTTTAGCAATTCTTTGGATTACTTTGGAGATGGTTGCGTAAAAATAGACAATATGAAACGAGCATGACAAGTGGTTGTCACACAAGACAGTCATCACAAAGCGAGTTATCCCGATGTACATCGGGAAATACCCGCAAAGCGATTCCTTCGGGACTTTGGAAATAAAAATTATAATGAGATGAAACCATCATGATAAAGATTTTACACACAGGAGCATGATTAAATTAAAGCACTAATTTTCTTGTCTTGTGTCTTGATTCTAGTATCTTGATTCTAATTTTTTAACAAATGAA
>WGCT01000006.1 GCA_015493625.1 Draconibacterium sp.
GGGCACGCCCAAATATATGTAACAAATATTCAATAAAAAAAGAGTTCAAAAACAGCGATGTTTAGAACCGATTTAAATTATTTTTTTTTAGGATTATACTTTGCATCTAAAAAAGCGTTATTCTACATTTATAGCTTCAAAAAATTGAACATACAACTTAAATAAATAGATAGATTATGAGCAAATTTTTATTCGCCTCAATTGGCAGAAAGTTCATGATGAGTATTACGGGATTATTCTTGTTGGTATTTATCGCTGTTCACCTGGGGCTCAACCTGTTACTTATTTTTGATGACAGCGGAGAATTGTTTAATTTGGGAGCACATTTTATGGCTACCAATCCGCTAATTAAAGTTATGGAACCGGTATTGGGACTGGGTTTTTTAATTCACATTGTTTGGTCGGTTTTTCTTGAATTTCAGAACTGGAAAGCACGACCGGTAAAGTACAAAAAGCTTGACAGGAGCGAATCAAGTACCTGGGCATCGCGAAACATGCTCGTTTTGGGCGCACTTGTTTTTACGTTTTTGGTAATACACGTAATTAACTTTTTCTGGGTTATTAAGTTCGCCCCCGAATCGATGCAAACCATTCGGGTAGATGGAACCGAGATGGAAAATGCTTATGTATTAGTTTCCGGCCTTTTTAAGGCAAGCATTGTTTACAGCATTGTTTATGTTTTGGGTGCTATTTTACTTGGAATTCATCTTTCGCACGGATTCTGGTCGGCATTTCAAACGTTGGGACTAAACAATAAGTACTGGATGAAGAGATGGAAATGTGTTGCAAATATTTATGCAATACTTGTTGCAGTTGGTTTTTCCATTATTCCATTGTATTTCCTCATTAAGTTTTAACAGTAAAAGGAATTAGGTTATGAGCATATTAGAATCGAAAATACCAGCCGGAGAATTGGCAGAGAAGTGGAAAAACCACAAGGAGGCCATAAAAGTAGTTAGCCCGGCTAACAAACGTAAATTAGAAATTATTGTAGTGGGCACCGGTTTGGGAGGTGCATCGGCAGCAGCATCGATGGCCGAATTGGGCTACAAAGTGAAAGTCTTCTGTTATCAAGACAGTCCACGACGTGCACACTCTATTGCAGCACAGGGCGGAATTAATGCAGCAAAAAACTATCAAAACGATAACGACTCAGTTTTTCGCCTCTTTTACGACACCATTAAAGGTGGCGATTATCGTTCGCGCGAAGCCAACACGTATCGACTGGCCGAAGTGTCGCCAAACATTATCGACCAGTGCGTTGCACAAGGCGTTCCGTTTGGGCGCGAGTATGGCGGCTTATTAGGCAACCGCTCGTTTGGCGGCGTGTTGGTAAGTCGTACATTTTATGCACGCGGGCAAACTGGTCAGCAGTTGTTAATTGGTGCCTACCAGGCACTCAACAGGCAAATATCGAAAGGAAATATTGAAATACACTCGCGTACCGAAATGTTAGATGTGGTAAAAATCGACGGGAAAGCCCGTGGAATTATTACCCGCGATTTAATTTCGGGCGAGATAAAAAGATACGGAGCACACTCAGTTGTTATTGCTACCGGAGGTTACGGAAATGTATTTTTCTTATCGACAAATGCAATGGGAAGTAACGGCTCGGCAGCGTGGCAGTGTTACAAAAAAGGTGCCTTTATGGCAAATCCTTGTTTTGTGCAAATTCATCCAACTTGTATTCCTGTACACGGCGACCAACAATCGAAACTGACATTAATGTCGGAGTCGTTGCGTAACGACGGCCGGGTTTGGGTACCAAAAAAAGAGGAAGATGCTATTAAATTGCGTAAAGGCGAAATTACCGCCAACGACATTCCCGACGAAGACCGCGATTTCTATCTCGAAAGAAGATACCCGTCGTATGGAAACCTTGTGCCGCGCGATGTTGCATCGCGAGCAGCAAAAGAGCGTTGCGATGCCGGTTATGGAGTAAATCCTGAGGGAAAAGCTGTTTTCCTCGACTTTAAATATGCGATTGAACGCTTGGGAAAACACGTAATTGAAGCGCGCTACGGAAACCTTTTTCAGATGTACGAAAAAATTACTGATGTAGACCCATATACATATCCAATGATGATTTATCCGGCAATACACTATGCAATGGGTGGAACCTGGGTTGACTACAACCTGATGACAACTGTTCCGGGATTATATGCCATTGGAGAAGCAAACTTCTCCGACCACGGAGCAAACCGCTTGGGTGCATCGGCATTAATGCAGGGACTTGCCGACGGATATTTTGTTTTACCATATACAATTGGCGATTATATGGCTAACGAAATTATGACACCCAAAATAGACATTAATGCACCCGAATTTGAAGAGGCAGAAAAAGCTGTTACCGAGAGGTTGGAAAAACTATTCAATATAAAAGGAACAAAAACAGTTGACCATTTTTATAAAAAACTGGGCCATATTATGTGGGAGTATGTTGGAATGGCAAGAAACGAAGCGGGCTTGAAAAAAGCGATAAAAGCGATTCGGGAAATTCGTGCCGATTTTTGGAAAGATGTAAAAATTCCGGGCGAGCTTAATAATTTAAACCCTGAGTTAGAGAAAGCAGGAAGAGTTGCCGACTTCCTCGATATTGGCGAACTGATAGCACGCGATGCATTAAACCGTAACGAATCGTGTGGAGGACACTTCCGCGAAGAGTCGGTTACCGAAGAGGGCGAAGCAAAACGTAACGACGAAGAGTTTGCTTATGTAGCATGCTGGGAGTACAAAGGCGAAAAAGCCGAGCCTGAATTGCATAAAGAAGAGTTGGTGTTTGAAAATGTAAAATTGACTCAAAGAAGTTATAAATAGAACGGAGAATAGAGTTTTTTAGATTCAAAACACAAGACTTTTTAT
>WGCT01000007.1 GCA_015493625.1 Draconibacterium sp.
GTATGGTAGCCGATGCCGAAAATGGAACTCCGGCACTTTCGGCCGAAAACGATTCGCGAATAACCAAAATAGGAAAGTTTATGAGGAAGACCCATCTTGATGAAATTCCTCAGTTTTTTAATGTTATTATTGGCGACATGTCGTTGGTTGGACCGCGCCCCGAGCGGCAATTTTACATCGACCAAATTGTAAAACGAGCCCCCTATTACACGCACCTTCATAAGTTACGCCCCGGAATTACCTCGTGGGGACAGGTAAAATATGGTTACGCTTCGAATGTAGATGAGATGCTCGAACGACTTCCGTACGATATGATGTACCTGAAAAACATCTCGCTTTACATCGACTTTAAAATTCTGATTTATACACTAATGGTTAGCGTTAAAGGGAAAGGGAAATAGATACCTTAACCCACACAATGTCTCGAAGGGATTGCTATGAGGCAATTGCACGGGAGCAGACATCATAGCATCACTCTAACAAGCAACCCAAAAGATTAAATGCCCCTAAAAATCTATTTAAATATTGAACCAACCCGAATTTTGAAGTGAACCCACTCACTTTAAGACAAAAGAGATTCAGGCAAAAAAAAAGAGAGAAATAAAATTTCTCTCTTTAAAAGTGGTGCCACCTGGAATTGAACCAGGGACACACGGATTTTCAGTCCGTTGCTCTACCAACTGAGCTATGGCACCTCTTTATTTTGGTGATGCAAAAGTAAACATTTTTTTAAATTCGCAAAGAAAAAAACCGGCAATCAGAAAAAAATTGAACACTTTCTTGAAGTTCACATTTCGGGCAAAAACAACAACAGGCCACAAGCGACTGTATTAAGCTATAAAACAATATTTTACACACACAAATTATTCATTTGTTGCAAATGTTAATTGAACGTTTATTCAGTCAAAAACATCCTCTCTCTTTCAAATCATTTAATCAATTACTTTTCTTACTTTTGCCCCCTCATTATTTTATCGATGGTTGATACTGGTTTTCTGACACATACATTAAAAAACGGGATTCGGGTGATTCATAAGAACACCAACTCGCCGGTAGCTCATCTTGGCGTTCTAATAAACACAGGTTCGCGCGACGAGAAAAAAAACGAACACGGGTTGGCACATTTTATCGAGCACTCGGTTTTTAAGGGTACTAAAAAGCGGAGAGCTTTTCACGTATTAAGTCGTATTGAAGGAGTGGGTGGCGAATTAAATGCATACACCACAAAAGAAGAGACCGTTTTATATTCAACATTTTTAAACGAATATTACGAGCGGGCAGCCGAACTTCTGGGCGATATTTTGCTCAATAGCGTTTATCCCGAAAAAGAACTTGAACGCGAAAAAGAGGTCATTTTCGAAGAGATAAATTCGTATAAAGATTCTCCGTCCGATTTAATTTTCGATGAATTTGAAGAGTTGGTGTACAACGGACATCCAATTGCGCGCAACATTCTGGGAACACGAAAAAACATATTAAAATTTAATCGCGAGTTTATTCTTCGGTTCATTCAAAATAATTACCATACCAACCAAATTGTAATCAGCTCGGTTGGAAACTTCAATTTTAACGAATTGATAAAACTTCTGGAACGTAACTTTGGGGAGATGGAAAAGAAGCTGCGAACATCGACCCGGAAAAAATTTCAAAACTACTCTCCTCAAAAACGGTCGATTGAAAAAGAGACCTATCAATCGCACTGTATTATTGGTAATATTGCCTTCGATTTTCAACACCCACAACGTATTGTTATGGTTTTGTTAAACAATATTCTGGGAGGGCAGGCTATGAATTCCCGGTTAAATCTGGCACTGCGCGAACGGCGCGGAATGGCATACAACGTCGAGTCGGGGTACACCGCTTATTCCGATACCGGTCTGTTTAATGTCTATTTTGGTACAGACAAAGAGAACCTCGAAAAAGCGCTTTCGCTGGTTTTGAAAGAGTTTAAACTGCTGCGCGACACAAAACTGGGAGCCATTCAATTAAGTAAAGCAAAAAAACAGTTAATTGGGCAAATTGCCATCTCTACCGAAAGCCACGAAGAGTTAATGCTGGCCATTGGGAAAAGCTTTTTGTTGTACAATAAAGTTGACCCGCTAAAGGTTGTTTTTAATAAAATTGAAGCAATTACAACTTCCGAATTTCTGGAAGTCGCCAATATTGTTTTAAACGAAAACCAGATGAGTACACTGATTTATTATTAGAAAAAAGTGGCAATGGACGAACACAAAAAGATAAATAAATATATTCTTAACCACATCGACCGCGAAGATGAGGTTTTAAAAGAGCTCGACCGCGAAACAAATTTAAATATTTTGGGTGCCCGAATGATTTCGGGACATTTACAGGGGCAGGTGCTAACCATGCTTTCGAAAATGATTCAACCCGAAAACATTCTCGAAATAGGAACATTTACCGGTTATTCGGCCATTTGTTTGGCAAAAGGATTGCAGAAAAACGGCAAACTTATTACCATCGAAATTAACGATGAACTGGAATCGATTGCAGCAAAGCATTTTAAAAAAGCAGGATTAGCAAACTCGATTGAACAGCGAATTGGTGAGGCAACCCAAATAATCCCGGAACTAAACAAAGTGTTTGATTTGGTTTTTATTGATGCCGATAAACGCGACTACACAACCTATTTTAATCTGGTTTTCGAAAAAGTAAAACCGGGCGGATATATAATTGCCGACAATACATTGTGGAACGGTAAAGTGTTAGAAACTCCCACCCCCGACGATTTACAGACTAAAGAAATTATTGCTTTCAATACATTTATTAAAAATAACAAACGTATTGAAAAAGTTATTCTTCCACTTCGCGACGGGATGACAATAATGCGAAAGAAATAATTCCCTCTCTCTAATCGGTTACGAATTGTTCTTTTTTACAACAAACTTTGTATTCGTTTTTTTCTTTGGCCGAAAACTCTTCCGCCGGCTTCTGGTTGCCGGTTTTTTCTTTTTATCGAATCGGTCGAGACGCTCGTCGAGGCTCACTTCCATTTTGTTCTCCTCTTTTTTCTCTTCGGCAAACGAATTTGTTTCGGGTTGAATTCCGTGTTTATTTTGCTGAATAATATCTTTTACCTGTTGCAACGTAAATTTAAACGTAACGCCCAAACTGCCTTCCAAGCTGTACCAAATCTCTTTTTTCAGGTAGTCGGTTTTAAATGGTTTAGCAATTCCTCTTGCAAGTTCAAGTTTTAGCAATTGTCGCGGAAACTCATTTCGTGCTTCAATATAAGCATCGAGCTCGTAGAGCAAACAACATTTTAATTTACCACAGGCACCGGCCATTTTTTGCGCCGATGGCGAAAGTCCCTGCTTTAGTGCGGCATCAGACGAGATACTACTAAATTTAGTTTGCCAGCTCGAGCAACACAGTTCGCGTCCACACGAACCAATTCCGCCAATTAATCCGGCCTCCTGCCGTGCGCCAATCTGTTTCATCTCTATACGAACCCCAAATTCCTGCGCATAAACTTTAATCAACTCTCTAAAATCGACTCTCCCCTCGGCAATGTAGTAGAATATTGCTTTCCGATTGTCGCCACGGTATTCAACATCGCCAATTTTCATCTCCAGCCCCAACTCAAGCACAATCTGCCGTGCCCGAATCATTGTCGATTTTTCTAATCCGCGTGCATAATCCAACTTCTCCAAATCGGCGGCGGTAGCTTTTCTGAAAATAGTATTTAACGTGTACCGGCTCTTATTTTTTACATTTTTTTGAAACTGCTTTTCGGCAAGGTAGCCGGTGAGTGTAACTACACCAACATCGTGCCCCGGCGAAGTGGCAACAACAACTTTTTCGCCCCGGCGAAGCGCGATGCGTTCACTGTTTTTATAAAATTCTTTTCGTGTCGATTTAAATTTAACTTCAACAATATCAGACTGGTCGGCCGTTTCCGGCAAGTCATTTATAAAACTATAACTATCAAAGGTCTGGTTGCTTGTTGAGTCGTTAGCCGAACATCCATTGCAACTCATATATCTCTTTTTTTTTAACTATTTTAATTCCGTTTCATACTTTCATTCATTCCTAAAGAGATAATTTCTCCCTTTTTCAACACCGGAATTAAGTCAAATAGTTTTTCTATTTCTAAAAATCAGATGCAAATATCAAAAAAAGAATCAAATATCTGTTATTTACAATTGGCTAAATTCGAATGATAACAAAAGCGAATTGATATTTTTCTCTTTTTCATCTCAATTTTAGCCGAAAAATTTTCCTTCAACTTTCAAAAAATTATCTTTGCTCAATAATGGCAATTAAGAAAAAATATGTTGAAACTCCGTTGATGAAGCAGTATTACGACATCAAGGAGAAACATCCTGATGCAATACTTCTTTTCAGGGTTGGCGACTTTTACGAGACCTTTGGCGAGGATGCAATAAAAACAGCCGAGATTGTTGGAATTACTTTAACACGGCGTGCAAACGGGGCAGCAAGTTATGTTGAACTGGCAGGATTCCCGTATCACGCTCTCGACACCTATTTGCCCAAACTGGTTCGTGCCGGGCAGCGTGTAGCCATTTGCGAACAGTTGGAAAACCCAAAACTTACAAAAAAAATTGTTAAACGCGGAATTACCGAACTGGTTACACCGGGCGTTTCTATTAACGATAACATTCTCGAAAATCGAGAAAATAACTTTTTAGCATCGGTTCATTTCGATAAAAAAAATGCAGGCGTTGCATTCCTCGATATCTCAACCGGTGAGTTTATAACGGCACAGGGCAATTTCGAGTACATCGACAAATTACTTAACTCGTTTCAGCCCAAAGAGGTGCTTTACCAACGAGGCCGCAATAAAGAGTTTAACGAGATTTTCGGGTCGAAATATTATACATTTAATTTAGAAGACTGGGTTTACACAGCCGACGCTGCTACCGACCGGTTAATTCGTCATTTCGAAACAACCTCGTTAAAAGGTTTTGGCGTTCAAAATTTGCAGCTTGCCATAATTGCATCGGGGGCCGTTTTGCATTACCTCGATATTACACAGCACCGAAAACTAAGCCATATTAGCGGATTAAGCAGAATTGAGGAGGAACACTATGTTTGGCTCGACCGCTTTACCATTCGTAACCTCGAACTTTTTTCGCCCTTGCAGGAAAACGGTAAATCACTGATTGAAGTCATCGACAAAACCATTTCGCCAATGGGCTCGCGTTTGCTGAAACGCTGGATAGCTCTGCCGTTAAAAGACATTGACCCCATTAATGAACGACTCGATGTTGTTGAACTTTTTCTGAAGAATCCGGAGGAGAAAGAGGAGCTGGAAGAACAACTTCGGCAAATTGGCGACCTGGAACGATTAATTTCGAAAGTTGCCGTTGGAAGAATTAATCCGCGCGAAATAGTGCAGGTAAAAAATGCACTGAATGCCATTATTCCAATTAAAGAGGCATGTACCAATTTCGATAACAGAGCATTAAACCGGTTTGCCGAGCAACTAAATCCGTGCGATTTAATACGCGAAAAAATTCAGAAAGAAATTGTTGCCGACCCGCCAACCGCATTAAACAAAGGGAAAGTTATTGCCGAAGGAGTTTCGGAGGAGTTAGACGAGTTGCGAAAAATTGCCTACTCGGGTAAAGATTTTTTAGCACAAATTCAGCAGCGCGAAAGTGAAAAACATGGAATTCCATCGCTAAAAATAAGTTTCAACAATGTTTTTGGTTATTACATTGAAGTACGAAACACGCACAAAGACAAAGTGCCTCCCGAATGGATACGAAAACAGACACTTGTAAGCGCCGAACGCTATATTACCGAAGAGCTTAAAGAGTACGAAACAAAAATTTTAGGTGCCGAAGAGAAGATTCAGATTATTGAAAGCAAGCTTTTTGGAGAGCTGGTTTTTGCCCTCTCGGAGTACATTGCTGCCATTCAATTAAACTCAAATATTCTGGCACAAATCGACTGTTTAATGTCGTATACAACTTGTGCCACATCGTATGGTTATTTTAGGCCCGCCATTAATAACACAACCTCAATAGCCATAAAAAACGGCCGGCATCCGGTTATCGAACACCAGCTGCCCATTGGCGAGTCGTACATTGCAAACGATATTCTGCTCGACCAGGAAGAGCAGCAGATAATTATTATTACCGGACCGAATATGGCTGGTAAATCGGCACTGTTGCGCCAAACTGCACTGATTGTTCTGCTGGCACAAATGGGGTCGTTTGTTCCGGCCGAAAGAGTTGAAATGGGGTTTGTCGATAAAATTTTTACACGCGTTGGTGCATCGGATAACATTTCGCTCGGCGAATCGACTTTTATGGTCGAGATGAACGAAGCGGCAAGCATTCTAAACAATGTATCGGATCGCAGTTTAATTCTTTTCGACGAACTGGGGCGAGGGACTTCAACCTACGATGGAATTTCTATTGCCTGGTCGATTGTGGAACACCTGCACGAACATCCGCGAGCAAAAGCAAAAACACTGTTTGCTACGCATTATCACGAATTAAATGAGATGGAAACAGCTTTCCCACGTGTGAAAAATTTTAATGTCTCGATAAAAGAAGTTGGTAAAAAAGTAATCTTTCTTCGGAAACTGGTTCGAGGAGGCAGCAACCATAGTTTTGGTATTCATGTGGCAGCAATGGCAGGCATGCCAAAATCGGTAATAAAACGCTCGGAACAAATTCTGAAAAAATTAGAAGGAGGAAAAGAGAAAGAGCACCTCTCGAAACCACTTGCCGAAATTGGAGAAAACCGGGAAGGAATGCAACTCAGCTTTTTCCAGTTAGACGACCCGGTACTAAAACAGATACGCGACGAAATTGCCGACCTCGATGTTAATAACCTTACCCCCATTGAAGCACTTAATAAATTAAATGATATTAAAAAATTAACCGGACTTAAATAGTACCTCGAAAAGACACTCATACCCTTGACAGACAGACCTCTATAAATATAAAAGGACAATGGATACAGGAGATTTATCAGAAGAAACATACCGAGCAATACTGATAGAAGCCGAAATGTTCAATCATGATTTGACATTGCAATTTGGACTTTTATTAAGTGATTGCAAAGACGAAAATGATTTCACAGAGAAATCTATTCAACTAATTAGTGAAATGAAAAAATATGACGATATTGACCTTGATGACATGTTTTTTGGAAATCCCCCAAAGATGAACAATTTTCATTCTGCACTTAAAAGAATTTTTGATAATATTGTAGAATTAAAAAAGATTCCAACAGAAAATAGAACATATGACTAAAGAAGAAATCAAAAATAAAGAAAAGAAATTATTGGAATTGACAGGTTCATTCTGCAGCCAAAAATTAGATGATGATTATTATCAACTCTGTGAAAAACTAATACTGAAATTAGGAAGAAAAAGAGATGTGCCATTTAAAAGTGGAAAAATTGAAATCTGGGCTGCTGCAATAATACATGCAATTGGTTCTATAAATTTTTTATTTGACAAATCATTCGAACCTTATGCAACAGCAGAACAAATAAGTGAATTTTTTGGGACAAAAAAATCGACTGTTTCAAATAAAGCAAGACAGATAAAAGAGATGCTTAAACTGGGATATTATGATTCTGAATTTTCAACTCAAAACATGACAGAAAATAATCCATTTAATGACATGGTAATGGTTGATGGACTTATTGTTCCTTTATCGTCAATTCCAGTTGACTTACAAGAAATGGTAAAGAAAGAAAGAGCCGAAGGACGAGATATAGAATTTACGACTCAAGAAGAATGAAAAAATGCCAGTTGGTAACAAACCTAAATAAAACGGAGGTTTTTATTTCAATATTTTGCGAGATAAAAAAATAGCAATATATTTGCAGCGCTTAAAAAAGCAGAGTTCTTTAAAATAAGCGAGAATAGCTCAGTTGGTAGTCCGTCAGCCGACGGATGCCAAGGTCGTCAGATTTTCAAATAAAAATAAATTTTATTGAAAATGAGATTTCGCGAGACAGAAGCATTCTTTAGAATAAGCGAGAATAGCTCAGTTGGTAGTCCGTCAGCCGACGGATGCCAAGGTCGTCGGATTTTCAAATAAAAATAAATTTTATTGAAAATGAGATTTCGCGAGACAGAAGCATTATTTAGAATAAGCGAGAATAGCTCAGTTGGTAGAGCACGACCTTGCCAAGGTCGGGGTCGCGGGTTCGAGTCCCGTTTCCCGCTCAGTGGAAAAGGGCGAGAAGCCTGTCCCGATATACGTCAGGGAGTCCCGTTTCCCGCTCAAAAAAAGAGAGGAGAGATAATCTCGTTTCTCGCACAGAATGATTAGGATGCCCGGATGGTGGAATTGGTAGACACGTTGGACTTAAAATCCAATGA
>WGCT01000008.1 GCA_015493625.1 Draconibacterium sp.
GGGTGGTATTGCCTGAACAACCGAAGGGGGCGTAACATCTTTTTTTCCGCCAACGGGCATGGCTTCCTGCGCACACGAAAAAGCCACAAAGGCAACAATTACCGGTAAAATTATTTTTAAAACTATTTTTCTCGCCATAAAACCCACCTTAATTTTTATTTTACAAAGATGAAAATTTATTTGGAAAGGCGGATGGGGTAATTGGAGTATTCTATTATAAAAAATAGTTGTGAAGGGAAATCTGTTTTTGACGTTCGTTAATCGCCCGGTGTTTAGCAGAAAGCAATGTTGGGGGTTTGCCTTTACCTATATACCTCGTTTTGAATTGTAGAGTTATTGGAGCGGATTCAAACCGTTTAATCTTTCACAAACTTCTTAACGCCTATTACCTGCCCTTCTTTGCTGATTGATTTAACAAAATAAACTCCTTTTGCCAGGTTGTGAATATCCATAATTGTTTCGTTATTTACTGCTTTTTTTTCTGTTATAATTCGACCCTGTATATCCAAAATTACAATATAATTGGCCGGAGGCTTATTATTTATATGTATTAAAGAGCTACCCGGATTGGGATAAATGTTTATTTTTGAATAATCCTTGTTGGTGGCAACATCATCGGGCCTATCTGCATACATCATTCCTGCTCCAAAACTTGAGACCCACATTTTGTCATCGTTAAACGAATCAAAATTCACCCTTCTTGGAGATTGGTATGGGTATGATGTTACCAATTCCCATGTAGGCTCTGCATCGCTTTTATTATGGGTTACCCATAAGCCTGAGGTTTCTGTTGTTAAATACATTGTTTCTTCGTTTTTGGGGTCAATCGCCACTGAATAAACCCGGTGAAATTGAGCGGCGGCCGTCATCGGTTCCCAGTTATCCCCCCTGTCGGTTGTTCTCCAAAGGCGCCCCAGGTCATTAGCCGGCCCGCCCCAACCACTCCAAACACAAACATACCAGGTGTTTTGTTCCGTATCGAAAGGGTCAACTACTACATCTTGTGTCCAATACTTCATACTTTCATTGGATTTATCCATCCAGGTAGTACCACCATCCGTACTGACATAAATACCACTTCCGGGATAAAAAGTGGTATTAACATTTCCCGATCGTACTCCCCATGACATCAAAATAGTTCCGTCGTTCAAGACCCTAATATTATTTGGCCGGCCGATGTTAGCACCATCAGGGCTTGGCAGATGTTCCCAGTTTGCATTAGCCGGATTGGAGATGTTTGTTGCTTTCCATAGACCGCCCTCGCTGTCGGGCGAAATTACCGAGGCATAAAGTACATCATCATCCGCAGGGTCTGTTTCTACCCAAATCACCGGAGTTTCAAAGTCACCCATGATTTGCCAATTGGCCCCCATATCAGTAGAGAATAGCACCTTACCATCCTTCCATGAAGGAGAAACGCTTTCGTCATCGGTATGGGTTGTTTCATACATATCATGCACAGCAGATGTTGCTGCAAACCAAATGTTTTCGGTATTGTGTTTTGTAATATGATAGGTTGTGTTAAGTGGCTGCCCTGTATAATCCATGCTCCAGCTTTCTCCTTTATCAACGGATCTTACCCCTTTTATATCGGTAAAACAACCAAATAGATTACTGCTATCAAAAAAGTATATTTGCCATACACTTGTGGGTTCCAATCCCACACCATGATAGGCTTTATTTTTGGGAGTTGGGCTTCCTGCCGGGTTTTCGTCGGCAGCATCTAAATATTTTTGATGCCATGTAGCACCTCCATCATCAGTGCCGTGTATATACCCCAAATCGGTCATAAAAACCTGTTGCGAATTAGAGGGGTTTACTGTGAAACCCATTGCAAAACCACCCCACCAATAATCAAAATCGCCGTTAAATCCCTGATAGCCGGTAAAAATGTTGTTATTATTATTCGTCAAAAAAACATCTTGCCAGGAATTGCCTCCGTCGGCAGTTTTCATAACAAGTGGTTTTTCGTAAGGCTCGGTAGTTGCTCCGGCGATGTAACAGGTGTTAGGATCGTTATTGGCCATTGCCAGATATACGGCAAAATCTTTATTAACATCCACACCGGCCATTTTTTTTATCCATGTCCCGCTCATGTTATCCATGGTGTATATTCCACGAATAGCCCCCCAGTAGTCGGCACCCAGATTACCACACCAAACATCCCCTTCGCCACCGGTAAGAGCAAAAAATCTTGTTAATCCTTCATTCGACCCCGCTCCAAAGCCCATGATTCGTTCGTTGGAAGGGATTCCCGAAAAATTAGCATTGGTAACAGTGTTTCCTCCATCTGTGGAAACCAATATTCCGTCGTTTGTTCCCAGATAAATTGTATTCCCGTCAAAAAAAACACCGGAGAGCAGCACTCCTGCATCACTATTTGCACTATAAACCGCTGAACTCGTTTGCCCCTGATCATTCGAAACGAATATTTGACTATAAGTTGACCAGATGATTCGATTAGGATTATTAAAATCAGCGTAAATAAAATATTTATCTTCCCAGGGGTCGGATTCTCCCGCCATGTATTGCCAGTTTATCCCCGCATCCATAGAGATGGCCGGACGTCGGGCGTAATTTTCTTTATCCCACCTCAAAGTATATCTAATGTTGGTATTGTTGGTAAAACTAACTTTTCCAAAGACCCCCGATTGTACCTGTGTAAAGGGAACTATATCATACTTTGCGCCATTATTTACACTATGAAACAGCGCACCCAGATCACACGAAACGTAATATTCATCTCCATCCAAAGGATTGATAGAGGGACTAAAAAGACCGCCGCCACCACCGATACCAACAGAGACGAACTGCTGATTTTGAGCATCAATATTTTGTAAAAAGAATAAAAGAAACGGTATTAAAAC
>WGCT01000009.1 GCA_015493625.1 Draconibacterium sp.
CCCCTTTTTGCTCTTGCTCGGCAATTCCACTCTTTTTAGGTTTTGTCGAAGCCGGTGTTCCTCTCGGTGTAACCTTCTCGTTTTTAATTGCCGCCCCAATGATTAACGAAGTAGCTCTTGTTTTACTGGGAGGTCTTTTTGGTTGGAGAATTGCACTCGTCTATGTTGCCACGGGGCTTGCCATTGCCATTTTCTCGGGATGGTTAATTGGCAAACTGCACCTCGAAAAATATGTTGCCGACTGGGTGTACAACGTAAAAACAAATCGCAAAAATGAAGTGGAAGAAAGAGTTGTTTTTGGAAAACGAGTTGAAGCCGGATTTATTGCAGTAAAAGAAATTGTTGGCAAAATTTGGATTTACATAGTAATAGGAATTGCCGTTGGAGCAGGAGCACACGGATATGTTCCCGAAGATTTTCTCGGAACGCTTCTCGGAAAAGAGAACTGGTACGGTGTTCCGCTGGCAATTTTATTGGGAATTCCGATGTACTCGAATGCTGCCGGAATTATTCCAATTGTAAGTGTACTGATAGAAAAAGGCGTTTCGCTCGGTACAGCACTCGCTTTTATGATGTCGGTTATTGCACTTTCGTTACCCGAGATAATTATTCTTAAAAAAGTTCTAAAATGGCAATTAATTGTTGCATTTATTTTAATTGTTGCAATGGGAATTGTAATTGTCGGGTTCGTATTTAATTATCTAAGCATTTAATATATTTTTGCACGTTAAAAATTAAGCTGAATGAGAATTTTAATTTTATGTACAGGAAATAGTTGCCGCAGTCAGATGGCACAAGGATTTATGAAATCATTCGACAATTCGTTGGTGGTTGAGTCGGCTGGTACCGAAGCGTCGGGAAAGCTAAACCGGCAAGCCGTAAAAGTAATGGCCGAACTGGGAATTGATATTAGTCATCACACCTCCGATCCGGTTCAAAAGTTTTTAAACGAGGAGTGGGATTATGTAATTACCGTTTGTGGAGGTGCCAACGAAGTGTGCCCGGTTTTTTCGGGGAAAGTAAAAAATCGGCTTCACATTGGCTTCGACGACCCGTCGGATGCAACCGGAACCGAAGAGTTTATACAAAGTGAATATCACCGTGTTCGCGACGAGATTAAAGAGCAATTTCACAAATTATATGTTGAGCAAATTCAACCTGAGATGGAAAGAAAGTAGCTAAAAATTACCTTATTAAAACAGTCTCGTTATTCTCCGTATTTTTCAAATCAGCGAAAAAGTAAATCTTCCGAGTTATCGAGAACAACTTCACGTTTATTTTTATCGAATTTCGAAAATCCACGGTCGACAACGGTAAAGTCGGGATGCACAACTGCACTTTTAATTGCTTTCGAGACTACTTCAACTCCGGTAATCTCTTTTAAAGCAACCCGTAGTAATTTCTCCTCTTTATTCCCCAAAGGAATTCCCTCGAACAAGTCCTCTTCAACTTCAATATCGGGAGCAAAGCCGTCTTTAAAATCGGTAACGCCCTGCGAATTGGCATAACGTAAAACAATTGGCTGAATACCCCAGTTGTCAAATTCGCTGTAATAGAGACTGTTGTCGTAAATATCTTTAGGTTTTAAAGTAATGGAAGCTGTATATTTCCCATAAGTGGTTTCGCCAATTGTTGTAACATTCATATACGGTTTTAGTCCTGTAATCGACAACTCGGAAGCCGAAGCGGTGCCATTACCTGTTAAAACATATAAATTGTGCAAATCCATTTTATGAGGAACTTCGCTATCGAAATTAATTTTAAGTTGTTGGTTTACATTATTGCTCTCCCAGTATGTCTGGTACTTATCGTTCCAACGAAATGTTACCAGTTTTCTTCCCGCATCGACAACATCGGCCGGAGCTATAGAGCTGCATAAATGTTGGGCTGCCGAAGTTACACCGCCCGGATTGTAGCGCAAATCTAAAACAAGATCGGTAACATGTGCATCCATAAGATGCTGAAAAGCGGTATCTAAACTTGTATTGTACTTCGAAATGTACTGTGCATAAAAAAGGTATCCAATCTTTTTCCCGCCGTGTTCAATAATTTTTGTAAATACCACCGGATTGAGATTCAACTCTTTAGCTTCCATATGAACTGTTCGGCCCAGCGAAATGCCACCCTCACCCAACACACCAAGTTTAATGGATAGTGCATCGTTATTTAATAAATCTTTATAATTGTCGTCGGTAATATCACCATTACCAATTTTAACAATTATATCTCCGCGTTTCAATCCTGCTTTAGCAGCCGGAGTGTTTGGATAGACATATTCTACCAGCGCAAATATGTTATTTGTGTTCGAAAAGCGCCCAAAAGTAAGCGACCATCCGTACGATTTTTCAATTCCTTCGAAACTATTTTCCAAGGCATCAATATCGTCGGTAATAAACGACCATTTATCGTCGGTGTATAACAATTTGTAAAAATATTTCTCCGAATCGGTTTCTGCTTTTTCATCAATATCAGGCAGTTTGTCGGCCCATAAATAGATGTCCGACATAGCATCTTTAATAAAAATATTAACCTTTTGTGTTGTGGTTAGCTCCTCTTTTGCTGGTGGCTCGGGTACGTCTTTTTTACAACTTTGAACGATTGCAATTGCTGCAATTAATAGTAGTGCTAATTTTAATGTTTTCATATTTTCCTTTTCGATAAAACTGTTTTCAGAATTGCAAATTTAATATTTTATTTTTCCTCCTCCTTGGGATATTCAATTCTGATGTGATAAATATTAATTAGTTTTTCCAATAACGTTTCTTTAATAATCTTAATAT
>WGCT01000010.1 GCA_015493625.1 Draconibacterium sp.
GTTATAACCTATTTTAAAAGTGAATATATTGCTGGAAGAACACCTTTTCCATGCGCATATTGCAATCCAAATATAAAGTTTGCTCAACTTCAGAAATACGCAGAAATTGAAAATTGCGATTATATTGCAACAGGTCATTATGTTCAAATTATAAATTACCGAGGGAAAAGATACATTTTCAGAGGAAAGGACAACGACAAAGACCAATCCTTTTTTCTTTGGGGATTATCGCAAAAATTAATTGAAAAATTAATTTTTCCACTTGGAGATTATGATAAACAGACGGTAAAAAAACTTGCAAAAAATAAAGGCTTTTTATCGCTTGCAAATAAAAAAGAGAGCCTCGGAATTTGTTTTATAGAAGGTAATAATTACCGTAAATTTTTAAAATCTGAGGGAATTATTTCAAAACCCGGACTGTTTATCGACACAAAAGGAAACGTTTTAGGTAAGCATTCAGGAATTACAAATTACACTATCGGACAGAGGAGAGGTTTGGGTTTACATCTCAATTATCCCGTTTTTGTCGCTAAATTTCTTCTAAATGAAAACAAAATTGTACTCGGAAATTATGCTGAATTGTATAAAAATAAACTCATAATAAAAGGCTATAAAATACTTGATAATGAGTTTGTTAATACTGGTGCTGAGTTGGTTGTAAGGGTACGTTACAGGCTTCAGGAAACCCCCTGTAATTTGAATATTTTAAACGATGATAGGGCTGAGGTCGTTTTATTAAAACCTGAAGCGATGATAGCCAACGGACAAACGGCTGTTTTTTACGATGGTGACAGATTGGTGGGTGGTGGTTTTATTGAATCATCGGAATAGAGAAAATTGATAGAAACAAAATTTTAATAGGCAGGCCTATATTTGTCATCGGCTTCCAATAATCCCAAATAACTTAAATAGCGCGATTTTGCAATTTTGCCCGTTTCAACGGCTAATTTAACAGCGCAACCCGGTTCGTGTGTATGCGAACAATTATTGTATTGGCAGTTCTCCGAAATTTTAAATATTTCAACAAAATAGTGCGAAATTTCCCACGGCTCCATCTCCAACATTCCAAAAGCTTTAATTCCCGGAGTATCTATTATATAACCACCAAAATTTAATTTATATAATTCCGAAAATGTTGTCGTATGTTTTCCTGTTTTGTGCGAATCCGAAATCTCTTTCGTTTTTAAATTTAATCCGGGTTGTAAAATATTTATCAGTGTCGATTTACCAACTCCACTATGTCCGTTAAAAACATTTGTCTTGTTTTTTAACTCTTCTTTTAGTTGTTCCAATCCTTCCAATGTTTTTGCTGACGTTGTAAGGCACTTATAACCAATGCTTTTATAGGTTTCAATTCGAGTAGTAAGTAATTTATTTTGCTCACTGTTGTAACGGTCTGTTTTATTAAAAACAAGTAAAACCGGAATGCGGTACGCTTCGGCCGAAGCCAAATAACGGTCGATAAAAGTAGTGGTTGTAACCGGATGACTGAGCGTAACAACTAAAATTGCCTGGTCGATATTGGCAGCAATTATATGCGACTGTTTCGATAAATTAATAGAGCGGCGTACAATATAATTTTTGCGCTCTTCAATGGCGGTAATCAAACCAATTTTCTCTTGGTTTTCGTTTGCCGAAACAGTTTGAATGGTAAACTTTACCCGGTCTCCAACAGCAACCGGATTGGTACTTTTTATTCCTTTAATGCGAAATTTACCCTTAATTTTGCATTCAAAAGTCTCTCCTGTAGCGGTTTCTACGGTGTACCAGCTTCCTGTCGATTTTATTACTAATCCTTTATTCAAATTTATTGTTTTTTCAATTATATAAATAAAACCGGTATTCTACTCTTAATTAATGGTTTATTTAACTTTTCGAGAATTTTTATTTTTAACAAAAGTAGCCAATTTCAAATACAATTGAAATTGGCTACGCCCGCCCATTAAAGATTTCGGAAATCGAGCAAAGAAAAGTCACAAATATGCAGCTCAACGAGAATCTATTTTTCACGTGGAACAAACGGTATTATTCCCAATCTAAAATAATTTTTCCGCAATCACCTTTTTCCATAATTTCAAAAGCTTTTTGGTATTCATTGGCGTGGAAGCGGTGCGTTATTACCGGCGAAATATCTAGTCCACTAGTTAGCATCATTTCCATGTGGTACCACGTTTCATACATTTCGCGACCATAAATTCCCTTAAGTGTTAACCCTTTGAAAATAAGCTTACTCCAGTTTATTTCAGTCTTTTTAGGAAGCAATCCAAGCAAACTTATTTTTCCGCCGTTATACATATTATTTACCATGTCGTTAAAGGCTACCGGCGATCCCGAGCACTCTAATCCAATATCGAAACCGGCTACCATTCCATGTTTTGCCATTGCCTCTTTTATGCTCTCTTTGGTTGGGTCTATTACCCGTGTTGCTCCAAGTTTACGTGCTAATTCGCGCCGGTACGGGCTTAAGTCGGTTCCAATAATGTTTCGTGCTCCCGAAAATTTACAGATGGCTGCTGCCATGGCTCCAATTGGTCCGCCAATTCCGGTTATTAGCACATCTTCGCCAAGTAGTGGAAACGAAAGCGCAGTGTGAGTTGCATTTCCAAACGGGTCCATTATTGCCATCATTTCGTCCGAAATACGCGTATCAATATGCAAAACATTTTTTGCCGGAACCGAAATATATTCAGCAAAACCGCCATCTCTGTTTACGCCAATTCCTATAGTATTTTCGCAAATGTGTTGGCGGCCGCGCCGGCAATTTCTACAAAATCCACACGAAATATGCCCCTCAACAGTAACGCGCTCACCAACTTTTACGCGGTCAACTTCCGACCCGGTTTCAACCACAGTTCCCATATATTCGTGCCCTATTGTAACCGGCGTCTTTATTGTTTGTTGCGCCCATTCATCCCATTTATAAATGTGCAAATCTGTGCCACAAATCGCCGCCTTTTTAATCTTAATTAATACATCATTTGGCCCCACTTCCGGCATCGGAACCTCCTCCATCCAAACCCCTTTTTCAGGTTTACTTTTAACTATTGCTTTCACTTTGTACGTATTTTCAAGAAATTAAAATTATGTGCAAGATATAATTTTAAATCGATTGAGTATATAATAAAAATCAGGGTTTTGGGCTGGTGGCCGGGCTTTACGCAAGTAGCTCCCTCGTTTCGCCGGGGTTCATTTACACACTGGCGGGGCTCATTCCAATCGCCCGCCAGTGTGCTATTCATCCAACGGCTCATCTTCGGCAGGCTACTTGCTCCAATCCCTACCAGAGCACGTAGCAACTGCAACTCATTTAAAAACGTTTAACATGCCTCGCAATTTGCGTATAAAATGTTATCATACCAAATTAACCTAATAGTGCCGTATTGAATCTATTCTTTTGCACAATCTTATCGTTAAAATATTGCAACTCAACCTTGTACAAAATAATTAAATTCAATTAAACGGCATTATAAAGTAAAACTAGGTGTAAGAAACAGATAGAATTTGGTTTAGGCCAATAAATATTTACGCGAAATAAATTTTACAGGATACCACGAAACCACAAATCCAATAAGAAGTACAACCGTAAAAACCAGTAAAATATCGGTAAAAGCTACATCAACCGGATAGGCCGAAATAACAAACGAGCCGTTTCCGGGTAGCGTAATAATTTCGAATTTAATTTGGGCCCAACACATCAACACTCCCAGTATCGACCCGATAAAAGCTCCGGCAACAGAAATTAACCACCCTTCAAAAAGAAAAATACGACGTATAATTTGTGTTGTGGCACCCATACTACGAAGAATTAAAATATCCTCTTTCTTATCGATAATTACCATCGATAAACTACCCAGAATATTAAACGAAGCAATAATTAAAATAAAAACAAGAATTAAATAGGCAGCCCATTTTTCCGATTCCATTGTTTTGTAAATTAACTTATGTTGTTGGTATTTATTCTCAACAATAAAGTTTTTACCCACAATTTTTTGCACCTCTTTTTGCAGTTTTCCTGCATTGGCTATGGGCGATATTCCTAGTTCAATACTCGATACAAGTCCGTTACTGTCAAACAGTTCTGCGGCATAGTCGTACGAAACAATTATGTATTTTGCATCAATATCTTCTAAAACTGCAAAAATTCCGGCCGGAAAAATATAGTTGTGGCGAATGGCTCGTGCAGGGTTTAACGAAACCTGCTTCCCTTTACGGGGCACATAAATCATAATATGGTCGGTTAACGATAGCCGAACACCCAAATTATATGCAACACCCTGCCCCAGAACAGCATAATTAATCCCATCGCGTTTTAACATATAACTGCCGTTTACAATTAGCGTGTCGATATTGGTGTACTTCACATAATTGGCCGGAACTCCTTTTACTGTGGCCGGATAAATTTGGTTGCCGTATTTTAACAGTGCAACCTCCTCAAGTATTTCCGAATAATGAATAATACCGGGGTGATGTTTAAGTGGTTCGAAATTATACTCGGCAGGGTTAAACATTTTCCCTTTAACAGGTGTAATTTTCAGGTCGGGATCGAAATTGCTGTAAAATGTGGCAATCAGTCCGTTAAATCCGTTAAAAACCGAAAGTACTATTATTAATGCCATTGTTCCAACAATAATTCCTGCTACCGAAATAGCCGAAATTATATTAATAATGTTCTGTTTCTTTTTCGAAATCAGGTATCGTTTTGCTATAAAAAATGGCAGATTCAAAATAGTTATTTATTGTGTAATAAACTATGTATGAAGTAGTTTATCGATGTTCTCTATATAATCTAGACTATCGTCGATATAAAACTCAAGGTTCGGAATTACACGGAGAGTTTTTCCAACCTTACGACCAAAGTCTCCTCGTATTTGTTTGGTCATCTCTTTTAATTCTGCCAATATCTCTTCTGCAAATTCCGAAGGAAAAATGCTCAGATAAATGCGTGCTATTCCTAAATCTTTGGTTACACGCACCACCGAAACACTAATTAGTTTACCCGGAAATTTAGCTTTGTTCAGTTTTAAAAGAATATCGGCCATTTCGCGCTGTACCAGCTTCGAGATTTTATTTTGTCGTGTACTGTATTGTTCCATAA
>WGCT01000011.1 GCA_015493625.1 Draconibacterium sp.
ATATAAAATATTGAAACCATGAGTTACATTAAATTCGACAAAGAACAATTAATTAATTTAGAATACTCGTTACCCAAAGAGGTCATTCGTTCAAACCGTGCAGGGTCGTACAGCAGCACAACATTGGCCGGGTGCAATACCCGCAAATATCATGGATTATTGGTGTGCCCCATCGAAAATTTTGGCAACGAAAAGCATGTGCTTCTCTCGGCTCTCGACGAAACAATAATTCAAAACGGTTCTGAATTTAATCTGGGTATTCATCGCTACCGGGGAGGAACTTACAACCCCAAAGGGCATAAATATATTCGCGACATTGTAGTTGAAAAGATTCCAAAAATAACATTCCGCGTTGGAGGAGCTGTGCTAACAAAAGAGCGTATTCTTGTTGAAAACGAGGAACAGGTATTGGTTCGTTATACATTAGAGGAGGCCCAATTACCTACAACATTGCGGTTTAAACCGTTTCTCGCATTTCGCAATATTCACCACCTTAGCAAAGCAAATATGTTTGCAAACACAAAATATACAACGGCAAACAACGGCATTAGCATGAGGTTATACGACGGATTTCCCAGACTTTTTATGCAGTTTAACAAAAAGGCCGAATATGTTCATGCTCCCGACTGGTACTACAATATTGAGTATTTAAAAGAATTAAACCGCGGATACGATTACCTTGAAGACCTGCTGGTTCCGGGATATTTCGAAGTAACCATAAAAAAAGGCGAGTCGATAATATTTGCTTCGGGAACAAAAGAAACAAGGCCGGTTTCGTTAAAACAACGTTTTACAAAAGAGCTGAAAAAACGTAGCGAGCAACTCGATTTTATGAGTTCACTAAAAAATGCCGCCCATCAATTTGTAATGCGTAAAAAATCGAGTACAAATATTATTGCCGGATTTCCCTGGTACAGTTGCATTACCCGACAAGCATTTGTTTCGTTACCCGGAATTGCCATTGCATTAAACGATGTTTCCATCTTTAAGAAAGTTCTAAATACCTATTCTCCTTTTTTAAAAAACGGTCTTTTCCCCGAAAATATCTATTCCGAAAATCCTCAGTTTAACTCTGCCGACTCGTCGTTGTGGTACATTTGGGCTATTCAGCAATATTTTAAAGTTCACCAAAAACCAAAGGAGATTTGGCGAAATTACGGAGCTGTAATTAAAGCTGTTTTCAATTCGTTTATACAGTCTAAATCGCCGGGAATTCACATAACAAAAACCGGGTTAATTTATGTGGAGAAAGAGAAAACGGCGCTTACCTGGATGAACGCCTATGCAAACGAAATGCCGGTTACAAAACGCGAAGGAATGCCGGTGGAAATAAATGCACTTTGGTTTAACGCCATCTGTTTTGCCCTCGATATTGCCGATATGGTTGGCGACGAACAATTTATTGAACAGTGGAAAGATTGGGTGAAAAAAGTAGGCACAGCTTTTAACCAAACATTCTGGAACGAAGGGCACGAGCACCTTGCCGACCTGGTTACACAAGGCGTTGCCGACTGGTCGGTTCGGCCAAATATGGTTATTGCTACTGCACTCGACTACTCGCCACTAACCAAAGAGCAGCAAAAAATGGTACTGAGTGTTGCCAAAAAGAAATTGCTCACAAAACGCGGACTGCGTACGCTTTCGCCCGACCATATTCGCTACAAAGGCGTGGTTGAGGGCGGTGCCGCCGAGCGCGAAATGGCGATGCACAATGGTGCTGCTTGGCCGTGGTTAATTCAGTTTTTTGTTGAAGGATATTTAAAAATCCATAAACAGGGGGGGCTGCCCTTTGTAACCCGTATTATTGAAGGATTTGAGGAAGAGCTGTCAGAACACGGCATTGGTACCATCTCGGAAACTTACAACGGCAATCCGCCACACCGTGCCAAAGGAGCTATTTCGCAGGCGTGGAATGTTGCCGGAGTTATTTATGCAACACACTTGGTTGAAAATTATAGGGAATAATTTATTCGGAATAAAAAAAGAGCACAATGAAAGTATTAATGTTTGGATGGGAATTCCCGCCGCATATCTCGGGAGGACTTGGTACTGCCTGCTACGGCCTAACAAAAGGGCTGGCCGGACTAAACAACATTGAGGTTGCTTTTGTTGTACCAAAAGCTTTTGGCGACGAAGACCAGTCGGCCATGCAATTAATTGGAGCAAACAATATTCCAATTGCAAAAACCGAAGTTCAGTTTAATTCAATTCAAAAAAAAATAGACTATTACGAAATCGATTCGCCTTTAATTCCATACATCGACGAAGATGAGTTTTGGAAACTAAAAAGCGGGAAATATTCGAAAAAACTCCGCTTTATAAAAACCGACGAAGGGTACAAAATCAATTTTAGCGGAAACTACGGAGGAAATCTTTTCGATGAGATTTATAATTATGCTGCCGTTTCGGAGGTGCTGGCTAAAAATTCGGATTTTGATATTATTCATGCACACGACTGGCTAGCCTACCCGGCGGGGATTGCAGCAAAAACCATATCGGGGAAACCACTTGTTGTGCATGTGCACGCAACCGAGTTCGACCGGAGTGGCGACAGCATTAACAATAAAATTTATGCAATAGAACGCGAAGGAATGGAACAGGCCGATAAAGTAATTACAGTAAGCAATTTCACAAAAAAAACTGTAATTGAAAAATATGGTATTCCGCCACAAAAAGTAACAACAGTTTACAATGCCGTTGAACCTCTTTTTGAAAAAGAGACAGCAATTCGCCCCAAACAAACCAACGAAAAAATAGTAACTTTTTTAGGCCGGATTACTCATCAGAAAGGCCCCGAGTATTTTATTGAAGCAGCAAACCTGATACTTAAAAAACTCCATAACGTCCGGTTTATTATGGCCGGCAGTGGCGACATGATGAATGCAATGATTGCCCGAACTGCCGAGTTGGGCATTTCCGACCGCTTTCACTTTACCGGATTTCTCGACGAAGGCAACGTGCATCATCTGTTCGAACTAACCGACGTATTTGTTATGCCGTCGGTTTCCGAACCTTTTGGCATTGTGCCCCTGGAAGCCATGCAGTCGAAAGTTCCGGTAATAATCTCAAATCAGTCGGGCGTTTCCGAAATTTTAAAAAATGCCATTAAAGTCGACTTCTGGGACACCTACGCAATGGCCGATGCAATTCATGGATTATTAAATTATCAAGCTCTGTCGGAACATTTTAAAGCAGAAGGAAAAACAGAAGTAGATAATTTAAAATGGATAAACTCGGCACAAAATGTTTACAACATTTATAAATCGGTTATTGGCAAATAGAAATAAAAACAAAACAACAAATGAAACTGTTACTAAACAATAAAAATCTCAATTCAAAATGAAATCAGTTTGTCTGTTTTTTCAGGTTCATCAACCCTTCCGGCATCGACGGTACAGGTTTTTCGACATTGGTAACGACCACTACTATTACGACGATTATACCAACGAAACAATAATGAAGCGAATTGCGGAGAGAAGTTATTTGCCCACAAACGAGCTGTTATTAAAGTTGGTCGACGAATTGGAAGGGAAATTTAAAGTGGCCTTTTCCATTACCGGGCTGGCACTCGAACAGTTTGCATTGTACGCTCCCGAAGTAATAAAATCGTTTCAGAAATTGGCAAAAACTGGATGTGTTGAATTTTTGGCAGAAACCTATTCGCACTCGCTGGCATCGTTAAAAGACAGCGATATTTTTGAACGTCAGGTAAAATTACACGACCAAAAAATAATTGAACTCTTCGGACAGAAACCACGAGTTTTCAGAAATACAGAAATGATTTACTCGGATGAACTGGGTGCCGAAATTGCACGTATGGGGTACAAAGCCATGCTTACCGAAGGAGCAAAACATGTACTCGGCTGGAAAAGTCCAAACTTTTTGTATGTAAATGCAATAAATAACCGGCTGAAAATTTTAATGCGAAACTTTAAATTAAGCGACGATATTTCGTTTCGGTTTTCCGACACAAACCTGCCCGACTACCCTTTAACCGCCGATAAATTTATTAACAGAATTGAAAGTACCAAGCCCAACGAAGAGGTTATAAATCTGTTTTTCAGTTACGAATCGTTTGGCGAAAGACAACCCAAAGAGAGTGGTATTTTTGATTTTCTTGAAGCATTTTCGAGAAAAGTGATTAAAAACAAAACGCTAAAATTTGCAACACCTGCCGAAGTGGTCGATGAGCTGCAGCCCGTTTCGGTTGTAAGTGTTCCAAGTCCGATTTCGTGGGCCGACGAAGAACGCGATTTAACAGCGTGGCTTGGAAATAAAATGCAAAAAGAGGCATTCGAAAAACTATACAAGCTGAAAGAAAGAATGGGGAAATGTATCGATTTGAAATTGATAAAAGATTGGAACTACCTGCAAGTTTCCGACCACTTTTATTACATGTCAACCAAATATTTCTCCGATGGCGAAGTACACAGCTACTTTAACCCTTTCGACTCGCCCTACGAAGCATTTATTAATTACATGAATGTTTTAAGCGATTTTAAACTGCGGCTCGATGCAATTATTCCCGAAGGGAAAGTGGGGAAAGAAATGGCAGCACTTCAGAAAACAATTGCACTTCAAGAAGAGAAAATAAAAAAGCTGGAAGCCGATTTAAAAAAACTGAAAAGAAAACGATTAAAAAAATAGAGTTTCTCATAAACAATATTTGTTGTTTATAGTTATTGTTATTTTCAAGTCAATACGGTACCAATTTTTATTAATTGTAAGTAATAAATGTACTTTTGTCGCTCTATTTATCAATAGAATTTTAGAATAGGAAATACGATAAAAAGTAATTACGGTAATA
>WGCT01000012.1 GCA_015493625.1 Draconibacterium sp.
ACAGTAAACAATGGAATTTATAAGAAAGCCCATTAACAAATTTATTCAGCTTGAAACTTCGGGAAGCATAGTTCTTTTTGCTGCAACTTTGGCTGCATTGCTTTTAGCCAACAGCGGATTAGGCGATTCGTTTTTAAATTTTTGGCAAAATAAGATAACCATCTCACTTCCCGGGTTACACATTTCGAAACCTCTGCTAAAATGGATTAACGACGGTTTGATGGCCATATTCTTTTTCTTGATTGGACTTGAGCTTAAACGCGAAGTTATCTCAGGCGAGCTAAACAATATTAGAAGTGCATCGTTGCCATTTTTTGCTGCAATTGGAGGAATGATTGCTCCGGCAGTTTTGTTCATTATTTTAAATCGAGGAAATGCCGGCACCGAAGGCTGGGGAATTCCAATGGCCGCCGACATTGCCTTTACTCTTGGAATATTAAAGTTATTGGGAAACAGGGTTCCTTCGGGATTAAAAATATTTTTAATGGCTTTTGCAATTATCGACGATTTGGGAGCCATTATTGTTATTGCATTGTTTTACAGCTCTAATATTGTATGGACAAACATTATCATTGGTCTTGCTATTGTATTGGTGCTATTTCTCTTATCGAAATTCAATTACTATTCAAAATACCTCTTCGTTTTTGCCGGAACTATCGTTTGGATACTTTTTTTAAAGTCGGGTATTCACTCAACGATTGCAGGAGTTTTAGTTGCGTTCACCATTCCGTTAAAGCGAAAAACAGACTCGCTTCTGTTCTACGAAAAAGGTAAAGCTATTTTAAACAATTTTGTAAAAGAGTGTAACACACAAACAGATAAAACAGTTTTAACAAAAAAACAATTGGAAGCCATTGACGAGCTGGAAGACCTTACAGAGAAAACAGCCCCACCGCTACAGTACCACGAGCATCGCCTACACGGGTGGGTTTCATACCTTATTATGCCTCTTTTTGCTTTAGCAAATGCGGGTGTGGTTTTTAATTTCTCGGAAGGAATAAACCTTACACTTTCAATGAATATTGCAATAAGTCTAATTGTGGGAAACTTCATTGGTATTTTTTCATTCTCCTATTTATCAATTAAATTAAGGTTGGCAAAGTTACCCGAAAATGTATCGATGAAACAGTTGGCTGCAATGGCCGTTTTAGGTGGATTAGGATTTACCATGTCGTTGTTTATTAACAGCCTTGCCTTTACCGATGCAACCTTAATTGTATCGGCAAAAACAGGAATTCTTGCAGGCTCATTAGTTGCAGGAACACTTGGGTATTTGGCGATTAAGATTACACTACCCAAGAGATAAAACTTCAAAACAAGTTGGTTGGGAGGATTACTCTCTCGCCCTCTCACACCTCCACGTATGATGCTCTTGCAGAATCAAGATAAAAGAATAAAGAGAAAAAAATTAGTACTTCAATTTAATTATGCTTCTGTGTGCAAAATATTTTATCTTAAATGTGAATTAATACAACTTTCAGGTTGATGGGTCAGTATCAGCTGAAATGTCAGCCATTTTTTTAACTAAAAACAGCCAATTTAACTCCCAATCAGGGGGCGCAGCTTCGTCCGAAATAAACAGAAATTTTTGAATGCGGTGAAAAGATCTTAATTTAATACAAATTTAACCCCAAAGGATACAATGTGTGCATTAAGCCCTGTTGACCTATCGTAGTACCCATAATTCAGTGTCATGTTTTTCAGAATTATTAATCCGTCATGACTCCCTGAAAGCAGATCTGAATATCGTATACCAAAACCATACTGTTTTGAAGAGAACTTCGACAGGTCGTAATCAGAAGTATAGTACTTTTCAGTTGACAGGTGCTGCTCAAACGGAGCAAAATAGTCGGCAGCAGTCTGATCATAATATCTGAAAGTTGGATAAAAAGTAAACTTACTTCCAATCTTTACCGGAAGCTCAATATTTACTGTGTGCGAATTAATTCCCCAGTCGTCAAAGTAGTAACGATAATATGTTCTGACAGTCAAGAAATCTGTTACGTAAAGATTTAAACGTGCTCCTATGGGTATCTTAAATCTTTTGTCAGGAAGTCGCTCAATATCATCAGCCAGCTGAAACACATCTTTGTTTTCAGGAGTTTCATAAACCGGAATGCTTGTACCCACCCCAATGTAGTAGTTGTCTCTGTCGGCAAAATAGACCCTCTGCATAGGGTTTGCCAACCATCCTTGTTGAATAACAATATCAGAGAAGATAGCTATTTGTAGTCGCTTACTAATTATTTGTGAAAAACTTAGCGAGAATGAGAATGTATTTCTGCCTCTGTCAGTTATAAGCGTATTGTTTATAGGCTGCCAAACTACAGTTCCATTCTTATCAATGGGTACTCCGTAACTGTCGAGAATATTAACCCCGTTAAAAAAACCACCATTAAGGTTACCATCTTCTTCAATGTATGTTTTAATTTCGGTAGGATATTGTGGATTCCAAGTGTCGAGATAGACATTTGCGCTAATACCAATCTCGGTATTTTTTTGATTGAATAGCCTTGCATATCCTGCACCTACACCAAAAGAGGAGTAATCGTACTCAGTGGCGAAGCTAAGGTTGGCACTAACAATATTATTTCGATCATCTGACGAGTGGCTGTAACCAACAATTCCATTTACCCAAACATCACTCTTGGACGCTCCTGATGAAGCCTCCCATGGAGTACCGTTTACAGGAATAGAAGCAGAAGAGATAGCCCTGTTGTCATCATCGTCATCTTCCTCACTTGAGGCTCCGCTAAAAGGATTTAAGTTACTTGAAGAAGCTGAGCTGTAGGCTGAAATCGTTCCGTCAATAGAGAGTATATCATCATCATTAAGAGGAATTGATACACTTATTGTTGTTGCAGCATCATTTAGTTTTTCAGTGCCTATACCACCTGTAACAGCAGCATTACTGCCATCTTGGGTATAGAAACTTGTTAGGATATCAATTTCAGTAGTTTCCAATACACGCTTTTTATAGGTGGCAGGGGTACTGTTTGCATCGTCCTTGCTCTGTGCAAAGATGATTGTTGGCGCAAGCAGCAGGATATATATAATTATTTTCCTCATCAATATTTTCATTTAGTTACAACCGCAGCCGCCACCTGTTTTTCCACCGTTTGCTCCGGAAGCACCCTCACGATAAACCTGAAAGTTTGTTTCAAACTTCGTTGATTTTCTTGCTTTCAGAGCCATGTCAGGGTCATTGATGTACACCTTCTCGTACTCCTTAACTGTTAGGCAAGAAGAGAGCAGAACTGTTAAGAAGAGTATTATTAATATTTTACTTTTCATGTGTTTTGTTTTTATAAAAACCCTCAATTTCTATTAATATCTATATTTTTAGATGTGTGAATATCTCCTTTATCGTCTATAATTATACACTCAATTTTTGGCAGTTGATTAATTCTGTCTATTCCCACCTCTGTTCCCATTACA
>WGCT01000013.1 GCA_015493625.1 Draconibacterium sp.
AGATTGACCAGATGTGCCAAATGGGAAATATAACGGTTGAAGAGGGATTGCAAAAACTTAAAAATGCCGGACTGGAATCGATGCCGGGTGGCGGTGCCGAAATTTTCGACGAGAAACTACGGGCAAATATCTGCCCCGACAAAACCGGTTCGGAAGAGTGGCTGAGAATTCATACCGTGGCACATAAGTTGGGAATTCCCACCAATGCAACCATTCTTTACGGATTGCTTGAAAATTACGAACAGCGGGTTGACCATTTAAACCGACTACGCGAAACGCAGGAAAAAACAAACGGATTTAACGCATTTATTCCGCTAAAATTTAAACACGAAAACAATGAATATTCGAAAGTTAAAGAGACAACTTTAATTGAAGATTTAAAGAATTATGCCGTCTCGCGTATTTTCCTCGACAATATTCCGCACCTGAAAGCATATTGGCCAATGATTGGAAAACAGGCCGCACAACTTTCGTTGGAGTTTGGAGTTGACGATTTAGACGGCACAATCGACGATTCAACAAAAATATATTCGATGGCAGGCTCCGAAGAAAATCCGGCTGCCAGCAGCAACGAATTAATTAACTTAATAAAAGAGTTACAACTGATTCCGGTTGAAAGAGATTCGGTTTACAACATTCTTAATCGATATTAACTAGAATAAATTGGGAGAACCAAGGCAAGAACATAACTGCTAAATATCAACTATTTAACGCAATTATGAGTGTTTACATATTTTACTGTTTATCAGAATAGCATAAAAGCATTCCTTCGGAATAACGAACTATTATTTTCATAAAAATCAGTTTTATCTTTCAGCATACTTTTTTTGGTTTATTTTTGTTTTACAATAATCGTTAAGATTATTAGCTTTGAGGTTTTTCGAAGAGATAATGAATGTTGTAACCACTTAAAATTAAGATGAGTTTAAAGAAATTTTTGGTTAGTAGAGTATTTTTATTGAATTTACTAATTGCAGTAATACTGGTTGTTGCAATTATCGTTGTTGTTCTTCAAAGTTTAAAAGCTTACACGCATCATGGCGAATCGAATCCGGTTCCCGATTTCACAGGAATGCTTCAGCAGGAAGTTAAAACCATTGCCGAAGAAAATCATCTTCGAATTACTATTATCGATTCGGTTTATACCGATGCCGTTCAGCCCGGCGGAGTTGTCGACCAAGTACCGAAAGCGGGGTTCGGGGTAAAAGAAAACCGCACTATTTTCCTTACCATTAACTACACACAAAAAGAGCGGGTGGTGCTGCCAAAACTTACCGACATCTCTTTCAGACAAGCGCAGGTTTTGGCAAAAAATAGCGGGCTGCTTGTTGGCGAAATTTCATATCAACCATCGGAATACAACAATCTGGTATTGAAAGTAATGCAGGATTCGATGGAAGTGCTGCCGGGAAACTTGCTTATTAAAGGAAGCACAATCGATTTTGTAGTGGGGCGCGATTCGGAAAACGAACAAACACCACTGCCCAATTTAATGAATATGACTATTGATTCGGCCAAAGAGGTGATAACAAATGCCATGCTTAATTCGGGTGTTTTAATATACGACCAATCAATTGCAACAGCCGAAGACTCGTTAAATGCCGTTGTTTGGAAACAGTATCCAAATCCGAAAACCACGTCGATGGTTGAGATGGGAACTTCGATTGATTTATGGATAACTGTTGACGAAGAGAAAATAAAAAAGATAACCGGAGAAGAAACTTCAGACAAATAAAAATGGTTGAATACACGAATGATAACGAGGAACAGGAAGAGGGATTGTACGAACATTACCGCTTAACAGTTGATGCCGGGCAAACTGCTCTTCGTATCGATAAATTTCTTTCGAACCGCATCGAGAATGCCTCGCGGAGTCGTATTCAGGCGGCTGCCGATGCCGGAAATATTCTTGCCAATAACAAACCGGTTAAGCCCAACTACAAAGTTAAACCCAACGACGAAATTGTAATTGTAATGGACTATCCGCGGCGCGAACTAAAAATTATTGCCGAAGATATTCCACTAAATATTGTTTACGAAGACGACCAACTGCTTGTTATCAACAAACCTCCGGGGTTGGTTGTACATCCCGGGCACGGAAATTATTCGGGCACACTGGTAAATGCACTGGCATACTATTTTAAAGATTTACCACTGTTTAATAGCGAAGACCCGCGCCCCGGTCTGGTACACCGGATTGATAAAGACACATCGGGGTTAATGGTGGTGGCTAAAACCGAATTAGCAAAAAATAAACTTGCCCTTCAGTTTTTTAACAAAACTACCGAGCGGCGCTACCAAGCACTGGTGTGGGGAAGTTTAAAAGAAGACGAAGGTACAATTACCGGAAACATTGGACGGAGCCTGAAAAACAGGCAGGTTTTTACTGTTTTCCCGGAAGGTGATTTTGGGAAACATGCCGTAACGCACTACAAAGTTTTAAAACGAATTGGTTACGTAACATTGGTAGAGTGCAGGCTCGAAACAGGGCGCACACACCAAATAAGGGTGCATATGAAATACATTAACCACCCGCTTTTTAACGACTCGAATTACGGAGGCGACAAAATATTACGCGGAACTACATTTAGCAAATACAAACAGTTTGTAATAAACTGTTTTAAAGTTTTACCGCGCCAGGCATTGCATGCTAAAACGCTCGGTTTTGTACATCCAACTACCGGCGAAATGATGCGGTTTAATTCTGAACTGCCCAACGATTTAGCGTCGGCAATAGAAAAATGGGAAAATTATATTGCAAACAGAAATGAGTAAAAAACCAAATATTGCAGTTGTTGTGGGCGGCAACTCTTCCGAATTTATTGTTTCGGTAAAGAGTGGTGCCAATGTTTTCAACGCTGTTGACACAACAAAATTTACCCCCTGGATAGTTCAAATAAAAGGGAAAAAATGGGAAGTTTTTAAAAACAAGGAAAAAATTGCCAACATAGACAAATCCGATTTTACTTTCGAGTTGAAAGGCGAAAAAGTATCATTTGCATTTGCCTACATTACTATACACGGCACACCGGGTGAAGACGGCATTTTACAAGCCTATTTCGATTTAATTCAAATCCCCTACTCTACCGGAAATGCACACACCTCTGCGTTAACTTTTAACAAATGGTTTTGCAACAACTATCTTCGTAGTTTCGGAATTAAAATGGCAAGCTCGTTAAAAATAACAAAAAACGATAAAATTGATTCCGTTGAAATTGCTTCAAAATTAAAGCTTCCGTTGTTTATAAAACCCAATGCCGGCGGGTCGAGTTTCGGAATTACAAAAGTAAAAACAGTAGAGGAAATTTCACTGGCCATTAAAAAAGCACAGCAAGAAAGCAACGAAGTGTTGATTGAACAATTCATTGATGGACAGGAGTTTACCTGTGGAGTTATACAAACAGGCGACGAGAAAATAGTTTTACCGGTAACCGAAATTATTACCGAAAATGAATTTTTCGATTTCGATGCAAAGTACCGTCCCGGTGCAGCTAACGAAATTACCCCGGCACGTCTTCCCAAAAGTCAAACAAAACAGTGCCAGCGTTTAAGTTCAGAAATTTACGATTTATGCGAATGCTCGGGAATTGCACGAATCGACTTTATTTTAATGAACAACGAATTCTATTTCCTCGAAGTAAATACAACGCCGGGAATGACCGAAACCAGCTTTATTCCGCAACAAATTAAAACCATGGGACTTACTCTAAAAGAGATAATTACCCGGATTATCGAAGCAAAGTTGGCCTAAATCTTACCCCTATTACGAGGGGAAATGCCATAGCAATCAGTAAGATAATACCATTTGTTTATAAATTGGCTGAAAGCCATTATCGAGGGTCTGCTGAAAATACATACTTTAAACTAAGCAAGGTACAAATATAGCGTGCAGCTGAGATTGTAATATATCTGAAACATAGAATGAATAAATGCAAGCATTTTAAATATAACAAGGCAAAAAGCTTGCACTTTTAAAAGCATTAAATAGCACTACTTACTGCATATTACGCGTTTAGCTGTTTTTAGCAGACCCTATTTAATGGGTACCGATAGTTCTTGCGATAGTACATTGTGGAAACACCGCCTATTCGTCAGCCAGCCGGCAGACTGACAGTAAAACAGAATATGCTTCCTAAGAAGATTCTGCATTTTGCATTCTCTTTTTTGTTTACCAAAAATATATTCTTTACTTTTATCAAACCAAAAACATTCTACTTGAACAAGCTGCCTCAAATAGTACTTTCAGAAGGAGATATAAAAAATACACATGTAATTTTTGTCGATTTTAATTTTGATTGGACAATTGTGTCCCGGTTGCGCGAATATTTGTACGCTACTTACCTGGTTGAAAAAAAACGGTGGTATATTCATGCTGAAGATTTTAATCTACATCATTTTTTCACCCATTTTAATCCTGTTTCTTATATCGATTATTCACAACTCAAAACAAAACACAGGAATAAACTCGATACTCAACCCCGCAAAAGCATACGGTTTAATCCTCATATTTTCAAACAAAAGCTACCCGAAGAAACAATAAAAAAAATAGATGCTTTTAAGGGGTGGATGGAGCAATTAAGGTATAGCAAAAATACAATTAACACTTACGTACATCAGTTGGAGATTTTTTTTGGATACTTTTCGGAGAAAGAGATAACCGAAATTGAAAACAATGATGTACTTAAATTTAATAGCGAAGTGGTTTTGAAGTATGGTTTAAGCACAACGTTTCAGAATCAAACAGTAAGTGCACTAAAAAAGTTTTTCGCATACAACTATAACAGAAACATCGACATTGACAGCATTAAGCGACCGCGCAAGATTTTGCAACTCCCCAAAGTTATTGATAAAAAAGATTTAAAGCAGTTTTTTTCGAGTATAAAGAATCAAAAACATCGAATGGCGCTCGAAACCATTTATGCGTGCGGATTGCGACGGAGCGAACTATTAAATCTTAAATTGAAGCACATTGATTCGAAAAGAGAGATGCTTATGGTTGTCAATTCGAAAGGGAACAAAGATCGTATGATCCCTATAAGTCCGCGGTTGTTAGAGAAAATGAAAGCATATTATTTCGCCTACCGGCCAAAGGTTTATTTTATTGAAGGGCAAGTACCCGGAAAAGGAATTTCAGCAGGTAGTCTACAGAAAATCTTTGTATCGGCAATAAAGAGGAGTAAGATAAACAAACCGTTTACTTTACACTGTTTACGTCATAGTTTTGCCACGCATTTATTGGAGAATGGCACCGACTTACGATATATTCAAGAGTTATTGGGGCATAAATCGTCGAAAACAACGGAGATTTATACCCATGTAAGCCGAAAGAGTTTAAAAAGCATTAAAAATCCATTTGATGATTTATAAATATAAATTACTAAAAGTATCTTATATTTTTAATTTAAATAAATATAGTATACTTTTAGTTGACATATAATATAGTTGGCGTTCATGCTACCCAACAAATTACAGAATAGTCAAAACATGAAAATGATTTTAAAATATCTGATTTTTCTTTCACTATTTATTGGAATCTCTGACCATTCAGTTTCTCAGACTTTTTCGGTTCAAGAATTAAAAGAAGATATTGAGTTTGTATTTAATAAAATCGAGAGTATTCATGTTAACCCATATTTCAAATATTCAAAAGAATTTATTGACTCATGTAAAATCGAAATGGTTCAATCCGTGATTTCTATGGATACAACTGATTTTAATCTTTGGATTACACCTAAAGTTAATTGGCTTTTTGACTCACATACTCAGATTCAAAATCCCCATCTAGCAAATTTGGTAAAAATAAGAAAACAGAATAATCAAATCATCAACTTTTCAGACACCGACATAAATGATTCACTTACCAAAGTATTTATTAATGCCTCATCAAACAATTTACAACATCATAAAGCAGGGAAATTTCAGTTAGTTAAAATTGGTAAATACAATGTTGATAGTATTTTGAAATATACTATGAAATCAACAGCATCAGATCTGCATAAACCATTTCATCAATTTGTAACAGGAAATCTAGGGGTAAATATTGCATGCTTACTTAATTATGACTTCGCTTTACCTATTGAAATTATAAGTAATGGAATTATTGAAAGAGACACTATTATCTTTTCACAGGAATCAATTCAAAGAAAAACTACCAATGATACTGTAAAGAAATTTGATATTTATTCGACTCTCAAAAGAAATGATTTTGAAATATGGCCAAATGAAAAAATAGCAATTTTGAATCTTCGCAACTTTAATAGTTGGACTCTCGATTACAATGAATACACCGGTTTTATTGATGGATTTTTTGATTCAATAAGCGAACAAAATATTGAATATTTATTTTTAAACCTAAATGATAATTATGGTGGAAATTCAGATTTTGGAATGTACTTACTGAATTACATTTGTAAAAAGCCACAAAAAGTTGTTATACAAACAACTTACGTAAAAAAAAGCGAAGAATTACTA
>WGCT01000014.1 GCA_015493625.1 Draconibacterium sp.
TAACGATACTCTTCGTCATCGGGGAATGCGCAAAAGGCTGATTGACGGATTAAAAATAAAAGGGATAAAAGATTTGGCAGTTTTAGAGGCTATTGGTACAGTTCCACGGCATCTGTTTATGGAAAGTACGTTTATAAATTTTGCCTATAAAGATCAGGCTTTCCCAATTGGTGCGGGGCAAACCATTTCGCAGCCGTACACCGTTGCCTACCAAACTCAGCTTTTAGAAATTAAAAAAAACGACAAAGTGCTGGAGGTGGGGACTGGCTCGGGATATCAGGCGGCAGTATTACTCGAAATGGGCGCTAAAGTTTTTACCATCGAACGGCAAAAAGAGTTGTTTGCAAAAGTGCAACATTTTCTTCCTGAAATTGGGTACACTCCGGCTTTTTTCTTTGGCGACGGCCACAAAGGACTTCCCGATTTTGCACCTTTCGATAAAATTATTGTAACAGCAGGAGCTCCTTCTGTCCCCGAAGATTTAACCGGGCAACTTAAAATTGGTGGCCGCATGGTTATTCCCGTTGGAAACGACCGACGGCAAGTAATGAAAGTAATCATCCGTATTTCGGAAACCGAATTTAAAACCGAAAAACACGGCAATTTTGTTTTTGTTCCTTTACTGAAAGGTACTGTTAATTTTTAACTATGATAACAATCGAAAAATTTGTTGTAAATCCATTGGCTGAAAATAGTTTTGTTTTGTCAGACGAAACCGGTGAAGCCGTTTTTATCGACCCCGGTTTTTATTTCGATGAGGAACAAGCCGAAGTAAAAAACTATATTGAATTAAACCATTTAACTCCGGTGAAAATTATTAATACACATTGCCATTTCGACCATATTATGGGGGTTGAATTTATTCGTAACCAATTTAATATTCCGTTTTTGGCACACCCCGACGACGAGTTTTGGGTTGAGAAAGCCACAGCGCAAGCCGAAATGTACGGGTTTACTGTTCATCCGGTTTCTCCGGCAAATAACTTGTTAAACGTAAAAGAGACGGTGAAATTCGGCAACTCCGAACTCGAAGTCATTCATGTTCCGGGGCACTCGCCCGGCCACGTGGTTTTTTACAGTAAACAAGATACTTTTTTAATTGCCGGCGACGTGCTTTTTTACGGAAGTATTGGCCGCGCCGATTTACCCGGCGGCAATTACGACACCTTGATTTCGAATATTAAATCGAAGCTGTTTGCATTGCCCGGCAACACAAAAGTGTATTGTGGCCACGGGCCCGAAACAACGCTTGGATTCGAAAAAACAAACAACCCGTTTTTAACCTGAAAAAAATAATGGGAATGTTTTATAATAGTTTTACCACAGATTTACAGAATAAAATAAAAGAGAAAACTAAAACAATCTGTGAATCAGTGGCAGGTCTTTCTTCTCAGAATTTTTTACCAATTTTTAAAACGTTAACGTATAAAAATGGTTTAAAATCATATTTTCAGTCGCAACTGATTTTTAATATTGCAAATATTTCAAAACAAAAAATAATAATTTATGTCTCACGATAGATTTGTAACCCGTCATCTCGGACCGAGAGAAAATGAAATAAGTGAAATGCTTGATTTTATAGGCGTTTCGTCGATGGAAGAGCTAATCGAACAAACAGTTCCCGAAAACATCAGGTTAACCGAACCGATGAAATTAAAAGAGGGATTAACCGAAAGAAAATATTTTAGACAGATTTTAAATATTGCCGGGAAAAACAAAGTGTACAACACCTACATTGGAATGGGGTATTACGATACAATTACTCCGGCAGTTGTGTTGCGCAATGTTTTGGAGAATCCGGCGTGGTACACTTCTTACACTCCTTATCAGGCCGAAATTTCGCAAGGTCGATTGGAAGCCCTGCTAAATTTCCAAACCATGGTTTGCGAACTCACCGGAATGGAAATTGCCAATGCTTCGCTGCTCGATGAGGCCACTGCCGCTGCCGAAGCCATGTTAATGATGTGGAATTTGCGTTCGCGGAAAATGGTAAAAAGTGGGGTAAATGCCATTTTGGTCGATGAGAAAATGTGGCAGCAAACCCACGACGTTTTGCTTACACGCGTAAAACCTTTGGGAATAGATTTACGCATTCAACCCAAAGACGATTTCGAGTTTACCGATGATGTTTTTGGTGTGCTGGTACAATATCCAAACTCCGATGGCGAGATTTGCGACTATTCGGAATTGGTTAAAGCGGCTCACGAAAAAGAGATAAAAGTTGCCGTTGCCGCCGATATTCTTTCGTTGGCTATTTTAACACCTCCGGGCGAGTGGGATACCGACATTGTTTTTGGCAACACCCAACGTTTTGGTGTGCCAATGGGTTATGGTGGCCCACACGCTGCCTTTTTTGCTGCACGCGAAAAATTTAAAAGAAATATGCCGGGGCGCATTATCGGAATTACAAAAGATGTACACGGAAACCGTGCCTTACGAATGGCCTTACAAACCCGCGAGCAACACATAAAACGCGAAAAAGCAACCTCTAACATTTGTACGGCACAAGCACTTTTGGCAATTATGTCGGGGTTCTTTGGTGTTTATCATGGTCCCGAAGGAATAATTATGATTGCCGAGCGTGTTCATAATATTGCCGCTTTCCTTTCGTCGGAGATTGAGAAGCTGGGCTACAAGCAACTCAACAAAAATTATTTCGATACCATTCGATTTGCATTGCCAAAACATGTAATGCGCGAAGATATTGAATGGTTGTCGCAAGAGCTGGAGATGAATTTCCGCTATTTCGAAAACGGCGATGTGGGAATTAGTATCGACGAAACCACCAACCGCGAAGATATTTCGTGGATAATTGAAGTTTTTGCAAAAGCTGCAAACAAACGGTGGCAGGTGGCAAAAGAGTATCCCGAAGGTTATTCTGTGGCTACGGGGTTTGCCCGTAAATCGGAGTTTATGACTCAGGAAGTTTTTAATAAATACCGTTCGGAAACCGAAATGGTGCGCTACATTAAACGCCTCGAACTGAAAGATATTTCGTTAACACACTCCATGATTTCGTTGGGGTCGTGCACCATGAAACTGAATGCGGCAACCGAAATGTTACCGTTGAGCTGGATTGAGTTTAATGGAATTCATCCGTTTGTGCCAAAAAATCAGGCGCGTGGCTACCACGAAATGATGGAGGAGTTGCGTCGCGATTTATCGGTAATTACCGGAATGGCCGATGTTAGTTTAATGCCAAATTCGGGGGCTGCCGGCGAATATACCGGGTTAATGGTTATTCGGGAATACCATAAAAGCAGGGGAGAGGGACAGCGAAATGTTGTGTTAATTCCATCGTCGGCACACGGTACAAACCCTGCCAGCGCCGTTATGGCCGGAATGAAAGTGGTGGTGGTTGCCTGCGATGAAAAGGGAAATATTAACCTCGACGATGTGCGTGCAAAAGCCGAAGAGCACAAAGAAAACCTCTCGGCATTTATGGTAACTTACCCATCGACACACGGTGTTTTCGAATCGGCAATTATTGAAATGTGCGAGATAATTCACGAAAACGGTGGTCAGGTTTATATGGACGGTGCAAATATGAATGCACAGGTTGGATTAACCAATCCGCGGTTGATTGGCGCCGATGTTTGCCACCTGAATTTGCATAAAACATTTGCCATTCCTCACGGTGGTGGCGGTCCGGGAGTTGGCCCAATTGCCGTTGCCGAACATCTGATAGAATTTTTACCGTCGCACCCCATTATGAATAATGGCCACATTGGAGCGAATACTGTGGCAGCAGCTCCGTGGGGAAGCGCGTCGGTGTTGCCAATTACTTACGGTTACATTAAAATGATGGGAGCGGAAGGATTAACCGAAGCTACAAAAATTGCCATTTTAAATGCCAACTACATTGCAACAGCACTAAAAGATAATTACGGAATTTTATACACCGGCGAAAACGGCAGAGTGGCACACGAACTTATTTTAGAATGTCGCCACCTGAAAACTTCGGCTGGAATCGACGAATCGGACATTGCAAAACGTTTAATGGATTATGGTTTTCATGCGCCAACGTTATCGTTTCCCGTTCACGGAACATTAATGATTGAACCTACCGAAAGTGAATCGAAAAGTGAAATCGACCGTTTTATTGCTGCACTAAATCTGATTTTCGATGAGATAAAAGAGGTGGAAACAGGCGCAGCCGACAAAGAGAACAACGTATTGAAGAATGCACCGCACACTGCCGAAACGGTAAGTGCCGACGAGTGGGAGCATGGTTACTCAAGAAGCAAAGCTGCCTATCCGTTAGCGTGGCTTAAAGAGCATAAATACTGGACTCCGGTGGGGCGGGTAGATAATGCGTGGGGCGACCGAAACCTGATTTGCAACTGCGGAACTCCGGAAGAGTACGAGGTGTTTAAGTAGCCCCTCCTAACTTTCTGCTAACTGACGGAGAGGGAGGGAGATTTACTGGTATAATAAAAAGTATTAAATTAGCAGTATGATTACAAAGAATTCAGTTTTAGCTAAGTTGCGGGAATTAAAACCCTTTCTGCATAAAGAATTTGCGGTTAAAGAAATCGGGTTATTTGGTTCATTTTCCGATGGTTCATTTTCAGAAGAGAGTGATATCGATATTCTCGTTGAATTGGAAAACCCAATTGGATGGAAATACTTTACATTGGAGATATATCTCGAAAAAATATTTAATAGGAAAATAGATTTAGTAACCAAGAATGCATTGAAAAGACAGCTAAAAGATACGATATTGAAGCAGGTTAAATACGTTTAATGAAACAAAACTATCGAACATATTTAATGTATCTTGAGGATATTCAGCTTGCGATGTCAAGAATTGCAGAATATATTGGCGAATTGGATTTCAAATCTTTCAAAAAAGACTATAAAATAATGGTTCGGTACATTTTTATAAAC
>WGCT01000015.1 GCA_015493625.1 Draconibacterium sp.
CACCGAGCCAATTTGCGGATCGACATATTGAACGGCGTTAAAAACATTGTTGTCTTTTGTTTTTTGCGTACACGAAAAGAGAACAATTAGTCCGAAAAATAAAAATACTTTATTCATAAATATTTAGTTTTGAATAGAAATTATCATCGCAAAGTTTTGCACTTCCAATTAGGGCTGCATCTTCGTCGAGTGCCGATTTAAAAACCGGGATTTTAATCCCGTTCTTTTTGAATTGATTTTGCATCTCTTTTTCGAAAAGGGAAAAACTCTTCGAAATATTACCGCCCAAAACAATACATTCTGTATCAAATGTTTGAATCCAGGGGATTAAAAAACTTCCCATATTATTTCCAAAAGTAGAAAACAAGCGGGTTGCATTTTTATTGGTTTCAGCCAAATTTACCAACTCTTTTACACCTGAAATAGTTTCACCGGTTTGCTTTTTGTATTCGTTCAAAAACCAGCGGGTGGAAAAATAGTCGTCGGCAATTCCGTTCTGAAATGGAATGTGATATAAAAAACCGTCATCCGGAATTCCGTCGACACCCGCAACCGTCAATCCGTTTTTTATAAATGTGGAGCCAAATCCGGTTCCAATTGTAAGTGCAATCATCCGATTAAATTCTGAAGCCGGTTTAACATTTGCTTCGCCAACGGCAAAAGCGGCTGCATCGTTTAAAAATCGTACCGGAAAATTGTCGGGCAGTGCAAGCAGCCGAATTATTTCTGCTCTGACATTAACTCCGTGTAGATTTTGAAATTTTTTCACATTTTTATCGAACCACGCAGTTCCGTTTTTATAATCGAAAGGTCCCGGCATGGCAAAACCAATTCCTTCCGGTTGATGAATATTTTTTGTTGAAATTGTCTGCTGGATGGCATCAACCCAACTTTCCAAAATCGAGTTTTTGGAGCCACCACTATCAACAACAACCCTTATTTTTGAACCGTCGATTAAACGGTTTGTACTTAAATTAAAAAGCTGACAAGTAATATGGCTACCTCCAATATCAATTCCAACGGCTATTTTTTCCATCATCTTCTTATTTCAATTGAGTAGGTAAATTTTTCGGCAATATAAAATCCGATGTTATATTCTACAGGGCGGTTTCCGGGGTCACTAACAAATCGTTCGCGAATTAACACCGGCTCGCCCTGTTTTATTTTTAGCCGCCTTGCAGTAATTTCGGTGGCAAGGCGCGCCTTAATTTTTTCCTGCGAGAGTGCCACCGGAGTTATATATTTTGTTTCGAGAAGTTCGTAAAGCGGGCGGTTAAAATCTTCCTTGTCGGTAATCCCAATTCGGGGATGGAAATAACTCTCGAAATAGACAAACGGACTATTTCCATTGCCACGTAAACGCGAGAGTTTAACCACTTTACTATCTTCAGGAATATTAAAAAAGAGGGCAACTTTTTTGTTGCATTTTACCGTTTCGGCAACATTTAAAAAGTTTTTAAAGGCAACACCTTTTTCGTTCATCTCCTGCGTAAACGAGTGCCAGCTTGCCAATTTAGTTGTAACCGTTTTCTCGGCAACTTTTGTTCCCAACCCCTTTTTCCGAACGAGCAATCCCTCGTATTCCAGTTTATTGGTTGCTTGTCGCAATGTATTCCGGCTAATGCCAAGCTGTTTTGCCAACTCAATTTCGCCCGGCAGAAACTCTCCTTTGCGGTATTTTGGTTGCTCAATTAATTTGCGGAGCAGTTCTTCAACCTGCGCATGCAAAGGCATTAAACTTGAATGATTAATTTGCAGATTCATAATTGTTCAAATGTTCATACATTTGCAAATGTATAAAAATTTGACTAGACAATCACAATACGTACATTCTTCGTCCCTCTTTTTAAAAGTGCCTGTGCCGATTTTTTTTTTGGCAGAGAACCAAAAAGGGATTTTCTATTCACAATTTATTTCACCCGAAAAGTTAAATCTACTATTTTAAAAGTGCAAATCCACCAACATGGGTTTCACCAAACGGAGTAAACTTAAAATATAAATATTCACTTTGAAGTAAATCTTGCGGTATTACAAAACTAAAGGTTTCAAATTCATTATTTTCAAGTTTAATTTCTCTCCAGTTCTGTTGGTCAGTTGATAGATAATATTGGCCTTTATTATATATTTGATCCATCTTGTTATATTCGCAAAGCATAGCAATTTTAGTACAACTATTACCTGTCTCGTTTAACGGGAGACGATACGTTAGTTCCTTAACATACGACCACCAATTATGGCAGATCCCACCTTTCAAATGTATCAGGTATTTTCCTTCGTCTTCAGCTCCGGCAAACCTTTTCCATACAATATTTTCAATATGGTCAAAGGGCAAATGGACTTTTTCTGCCTTGCTTAAATCTGGTTGGGCTTCAAGCCGATATCCGGTTTCGAGTTTCCTGTAAACTCTTCCTGCAACCTTGCCGTTTTGAAGGCAATAAACCCAATACCCGGGTCTTTCCGGCCCTCCCCACATGTCGAAAGTACCGGTGGTTATCCCATGTTCGATTAGTTTTGTTTTTTGTAACTGAAATATTTTTTCGGAATTAATATGTTCATGCCCACCAATTAACCAAACCAATCCTCGATGGTTTTTAAAAGCTTCTGAGATAGCTTCCGGTATGCCTCGTTCTCTGGTTATGTGCGACATTGAAGGTTGGTGTACAAATACAATAACTGTTTGATCTTTTGAAATTTTATTTATGGTGGGTTCTAAAAATTGTTTTTTTCTTTTTTTTGATTCAAAACATCCGAAGAACCCGTTAACGGATATTTCAAATTTTCATAAAAGTATACTTA
>WGCT01000016.1 GCA_015493625.1 Draconibacterium sp.
GTTAATATCGAACTTGCTAAACGGATTTCGATAATCGATAAACATTTTATATTTCGTTTCATACAAAATATCGTCGGTAATATTTGTCTTAAATCTTAAATCGGCATTGAGTCCAAAGTCCCATAAGCTTCTGCTACTGGGATGAATTCCAAATTTTGTTTGGTCGATTAAAACCGTATCGCGAACGAATACATTTTTAACAGTAATTGGTGATAGCAAAAGCGAAAAATTTTTTTCGGGTTTATACTCAAAACCCAATTTCATAAAAGTTTTACTGGGAGCCATAAAAGCAGAAATTGGTTCGGGATGGTCCTTTTTAGGATATTTAAATCCTTTAAAAAACTGTGTTTCAAAGTTTAGCTCGGCACTGTAATACCATTTATGAAATGCACTTAAACCATACCTCGATGTAAATTCAAACTTATCGTCGTTTTTCTGAATTTCAGAACCTTTTCCTCCGGGACGCAACCAACCGTTTCTAATTTCCGCCCAGTTTTCCCATTTCACTTTCCCGTCGGCACGCGAATATTTTGCAAACCCCTTTAAAACAATTAGCGAAGCAATGGAACTTTGCCCTCCTTTTTTCCAATTTTGCAAATAGGTTTGGGTTATTCCAACATTTCCAACTCCTCCAATCCGCCACGGGGTTTCAATGTCATATGCTTTTCCAACCTTATTAAACTGGGCATAATTTCGTTCAAGTTCCTTAACATTAAACTCTTTGGTCTGTTTTGGTTTAAACCTCGAAATTGTCACTCCATCGTCGATTAGCATTTTCATACTTCGCTTTCCTGTGTTTTCTACCAGCACACTTAACGAATCGTTCTGTTCATTTTTCAACCAAATACGCGAATAGCGTTTGTTCCTCTCTTTTAGTTTAATTCGTGTAGAATCTCCTGTGCGGTTAATAATCGAAACCTCCACTGAATCAATTAAATCGGCATAAATTGTTAGCAGTCGTAATGCAGTATAAATTGAATCGTTTACCGCTTGAACGACCGAATTATTATATGTTTTTAAAACCTGATAGTTGTTCACCTTAACCGAGTCGGTCAGTCGTTTTATTTGCAACGCAAGCTCTTTGTTATACTCTTTTTCTCTGATGTCGGCACGCACCGAATCGACATAAGCTGCAACCAGCCGGTCGTTGTATTCCAACCTTTTTTTCTCGACATATATGTTTCTGATGCTGTCTTTTCGAACCAATTCACGGAATAGTTCCGGCGAGTTTAATACCGAGTCGGGAATTACTTCTGGTATTTGAAGCGAATCGGGCATAGAATAAACCGAATCGGCAAAAAGTTTTAGACCACTGCCCTCGGGAATCAAGGTTAAACGTTCGTCTAAGTTTGAAATTAATTCTCCTGGAACAACAACTTTCTTCTTCCTGTAAACCTCCTTTAACCGGGTACTTATTGCATCAATATCGGCTTTTACAAAACTATTTGCGTAATAACCTGCAACATTTAAACTATCGGAAACATTCTCGGGCAACCGAATTACATAGTGTTCACTCGTTTTAAATGTACTATTTATATTCCCTATTATTGAATCGATCGGGCGATCTTCAACAAAGTTTATTAATCCTTTCACATCTTTCTCTACCGACGGTTGGGCAATATGCCAATTTTTCCCTTCGTAAAAATATTTCTTCAATACCTGAACCTCTTTCTGCAAGGTCTCCATATTTCTCTCTTTTGGGGTGTTTTGAGCCAACAAAAGTGTAGAGATAAAAAAGGAAAGTATGAATGTGATAAAATATTTCTCTCTTCCTGCTAACATATTTAATTGAAATTTACCTTTTCTTCTGAACGCTAAATTAACAATTATGTTATTTAAAAAGCTCTTTTTTTGAAATTGTAAAATTGAATTAATATATCCTAGCCAAACAGGTTTTTAATTATTGTACTAACCGGTACTATTATCGAGAATTCGGGGCGCAACGTAAAGTTGCGCCCCGAATTGAGGTTGGTGTTAATTTGATATAACCCTGCAGGGGAGTTAAATTGATTTTATTGCCGATTCCTTTAAAACATATTGCTTCCCCTTTGCTCCTCAGCCTGAGGACAAAGTGTATGATATACAGAAACCAAATTGGTTTTTAAAAAGGCAAATCACTGGCTGCATCTTCGGCAGGTTCCGGGGGAATATCACCGACACCAAATTCAGGTGGCGGCTCCGAAATATTTCCCACAGAAGGTTTGTCTATTTTCCAGGCATTTACGTTATGAAACCATCGGCCATTGTATTCGCGCGATTCTAAATTAAACGAAACTTCAACTTCGTCGCCCACCGATAATCCATTAATAAGCGATGTTTTTTCGCCAAACAAAGTAAAGCATACTTTTCTTGGATATTGCTCTTCTGTTTCAATTACAAACTCTTGTTTATTCCACTCTTTCCCCGCTTGGCTTGTGCCCGATTGCGGTTTTAAAATCTGTTGTATTTTTCCTTTTACTGCTAAACTCATAGCTTCAAAAATAGAATAAAAAAAACCTTTGTAAAAACTTACAAAGGTTTTTTTTATAAAAATATGATTCAATTATTTTTTAATAATTTCCAATAACTCAACTTCAAAAATTAAAGTTTCGTTCGGGCCAATATCGCCACCGGCACCGCGCTCGCCATAAGCAAGATTAGCCGGAATATACACTTTCCATTTCGATCCAACAGGCATTAACTGCAATGCTTCAGTCCATCCTTTAATAACTTGCCCAACACCAAAAGTTGCAGGTTTGCCACGGTCAACCGAGCTATCGAAAACAGTTCCGTCGATTAAAGTTCCATGGTAATTCACCTTAACTTTGTCGTCTTTTGTTGGTTTTGGGCCTTTCCCTTCTTTAAGAATTTCGTACTGCAATCCGCTTTCGGTAGTTACTACTCCTTTACGAGTTTTGTTTTTTTCGAGGAATGCATTTCCTTTTTCAAGGTTTTCCTGAGCCTTTTTTTTCCCGGCAGCCTGAAAATAAGTTTGAAGCATTTTGTTTGCGTCCTCCTCTGTCATTTTCAGTTCTCCTTTAGCAGATGCTTCGGCAAAAGCAGCCGACATAATTGTTACATCCAAATCTTTTCCCCCCGGGGCTTTTGTTAGGTTGTTCAAGTTATTTTGTCCAACTAACAGTCCAATTGCATAACTCACCGAGTCAACTGTTGTTTCCAGTTTAACATCTTTTGTACCACCTTGCTGGCACGAGGTTGTTGCTATTAATAAGCCAACCACCATCAAATAAATAATACTATTTTTCATTTTACAAATATTTAGATAATTTCTAATAACTCTACATCGAAAATAAGTGTTGTATTAGGGCCAATTGCCCCGCCTGCACCTTGCTGTCCATAAGCTAAATCGGCCGGAATAAAAAGTCTCCATTTCGAACCCACCGGCATTAATTGCAGTGCTTCTACCCAACCTTTAATAACTCCATTAACCGGGAAAACTGCCGGCTCGCCGCGCTCAACCGAGCTATCGAAAACCGTTCCGTTAATTAATGTTCCGTGGTAATGGCATTTTACCTGGTCGGCTGCCGAAGGAATTTCACCGTCGCTTTCTTTCAATACTTTAAATTGCAAACCACTTGGCAATTCAACAACACCCTCCTGCGAACGGTTTTCGGCTAAAAATTTCACCCCTTCTTCTAAATTCCCTGCACCTTTATCGGCATTGGCTTTCCCAATAAATTCTTCTAATATTTTATTGGCTTCTTCGGGGGCTAAACGTGGTTCTTTCCCTTCGTAAGTATCTTTAAAAGCTTCTATAAAAATTTCGGGGCTTACTGTTTTTACTCCCGATTGTATCAGGTTTCCGGCAATGCTCATTCCCAGAGCATAACTAAATTTCTCTAGTTCATCGGTAATTTTTTTATCTGTCATCTTTATTTTTAATAATTACGGGGGGCGAAGATAACTTATTTTTTTTGCAATTAAATAACCAAAACCTATTTTATTCCACGTAACATCTGAAATTTTCCGGGAGGCCCCGGAAGTCGCTCCATATTATAACCGCAACTTGCCAATTGCCTGCGCACTTCGCCTTTTGCACTATAGGTAACAAATATTCCGGAATTTGCTGTTAATGCATATATTTTTTTAAAAATCTCGGGCTGCCACATTTCGGGCTGTTTGCCGGGGCCAAAAGCATCGAAATAGATTACATCAAACGCCTCGTCAATGTTTAATCCTGTATCGGTCAGGTCTAAATGCAGTTTAATCAACTTAAAATATTTTGTTATCTCAACCGGAGAGTTCCATTGGCAGGTATGAATTTTATGAAAGAGTTTGCCTGCCTCATCAGAGATAGCTTCTCCGTATGTTAACTTTTGAATAATTTCCTCGTCGAGTGGATATTTCTCTATCGAAAAATAAGTTGTATAACGTTTTAATTCTGTTGCTTTAATTGCTGTTAACAAACAATTTAAACCTGTTCCGAATCCCACCTCGAAAACTACCGGATTTTTACTTTCTGAATGCAAATAACCTCTGTTGATGTATACATAATTTGCTTCGGTAACAGCTCCGTTAACCGAATGATATTGCTCCTCCATTTCGGGCAAATAAAGTGTCTGTGAACCATCGGAGGTATTTATAATTTCAATATTCGTCTGCTTTTTCATTGAAAATAGAAGTAAAAAACTATTTTTGAAGGTGTAAAAATAGAAAATTAATGTTTGTAAAGCTGTTTAACGAAAATCCAAATCCTCGCGATATTCGAAATATTGCCGAGATTTTACGAGCCGGTGGATTAATTATTTATCCTACCGACACGGTATACGGACTTGGGTGCGACATTACAAACTCGAGAGCAGTTGAAAAAGTTGCCCGCTGGAAAGGAGTAAAAATAGAAAAAAGTAATTTTTCGTTTGTTTGCAGCAATTTTAGTCATTTGGCATTTTACACAAAACCCATTCAAAACCATATTTTTAAAATAATAAAAAAGAACCTCCCCGGTCCGTTCACTTTTATTCTCGAGGCCAATACAAATGTCCCAAGATACTTTAAAGGAAAAAAGAAAACGGTGGGCATTCGAATTCCCGACAATGCAATTATTCGTGAAATTGTTAGCGAATTGGGAAACCCGGTTCTTTCAACTTCACTACATAATGGCGATGATGTTATTGAGTACTCAACCGACCCGGAATTAATTTATGAAAAATACGGCAATTTTGTTGACGCTGTAATCGATGGCGGATACGGTAATAGTATTCCATCGACAATTATTGACTGTACAAAAGAACCATTCGAAATTTTACGAGAAGGGAAAGGCGAACTCCAATTGTAACTTTTATTCCGCAATAGTCTTTCTGCTTCAACCTTCAAAGTCATACTATTGAAGCGTTCACTACTAAACACCCTTACAGATTTAAGATGTAATTTTAAAATTGGAGAGAACAAAAAAAACTGTATCTTTGTTCGTAAATTTACGAATTAAATGGAAGTCGGAACAGTAATAACAGAACAGCAACAACGAGCAGCGCGCTATGCAAAAGCATTGGGGCATCCGGTGCGTATGTATGTTATGGAATTGCTTTCAAAACAATCGTGCTGTTATAGTGGCGATATAAGCGACGAACTTCCCATTGCAAAATCAACCCTGTCGCAACATTTAAAAGAACTAAAAGATGCAGGATTAATTCAGGGTGAAATTGAATTGCCCCGAATAAAATATTGTTTGAACAGAGAGAACTGGAACGAAGCAAAATTACTCTTCAAACAGTTTTTTAGCGTGTGATTTTTTTTGAAACAAATGTTCGTTATTCTACGAACTACGAATAAAAATAAAATGAGTTTTTTAGTATGGATTATAAAAATTTAAAAATAGGCACAATGGAGATTAAAGTACTTGGAACAGGTTGCGCAAAATGCAAAGCACTTGAAAAAGCAGTTACCGACGCTGTTAAACAAAGCGGAATAAATGCAACCATATTAAAAGTAGAAGATATTGTTGAAATAATGCAATTTGGAGTAATGACAACGCCTGCACTGGTTGTTAACGGAGAAATTGTAATAAAAGGAAGAGTTCCTTCGGTAAAAGATTTAACAAAATTATTAACCAATTAATTTATAAAGATGAAAAAGCTAATTACTATTTTGAGTTTATTTTTTGTAGCCGGTGTACTTTCTGTTTCGGCGCAATGTGGAAATTGTTCGTTAAAAACAAGTTGTGGCAGTACGGCAGAATGTTCAACCGATAAAGTTGTAATGGCCAACAACCAAAAAGCAACCTCTGTTAAAGCTTACTATTTTCATGCTACACATCGCTGTGCTACATGCAAAGCAGTAGAAGCAGTTTCGAGAGAAGCAATTGAAGAGTTTTACGGAAACAAAGTTACGTTCGAGTCGATTAACAGTGAAAAGGAGAATGACAATCCGCTAATTCAGGAATACAAGGTGAGTGGGCAAACATTACTAATTGTTAACGGGAAAAAGCAGGTAAATTTAACCAACGAAGCTTTTATGTATGCACGCACAAACCCCGATAAACTGAAGAGTAAAATTAAATCGACAATCGATTCGATGCTGTAATTTATGGAGTTTTTACAAAGTTTATTAGAGGCATCACAGTTCCCTGCGGTTACGGCATTTATTTTAGGCCTTATGACAGCTGTTAGTCCGTGTCCACTAGCCACAAATATTACAGCAATTGGTTTTATTAGTAAAGACATTACAAGTAAACGTAAAGTTTTTCTTAGTGGCCTGTTATATACTTTGGGCAGAGCAATTACATACACAACCATAGGTTTATTGTTCTTTTTTGGTGCAAGCCAATTTAAACTAACGGGAGTTTTTCAAGTTTGGGGCGAAAAACTTCTGGGGCCGCTGCTAATTATAATTGGGTTATTTATGCTTGGAGTTTTAAAACTAAAAATTCCGGGAATTGATTTTTTAACTCAAAAAATGGAAGACAGAAAAAACAATGGATTTTGGGGAGTTTTACTGCTGGGAATAGTATTTGCATTGGCATTTTGCCCCTACAGCGGAGTTCTCTATTTCGGAATGCTTATTCCGCTAACCATTAGTAGCACCGGCGGATTGTATCTTCCACTAATTTTTGCCATTGCAACCGGCATTCCGGTAATTATTTTTGCCTGGTTAATTGCCTTTAGCATAGGTGCTTTAGGAAATATCTATAATAAAATTAAAACTTTCGAATTATGGTTCCGACGAGCAATTGCACTGCTTTTTATAACTGTTGGCTGCTACTACATTGTAATTATTTATTTTTAAATGAAAGCAAAATCCATCCTTCTGAAATCATATAAGCAAAGTTGGGTGCTACCCGTATTGTTGCTTCCAACGTGGATAATTATTTATCTCAATCTTCAACGATTGACAAATCTCATTGTCGACAATTTATTAAAAATGCAACCGGGAAAGCACCTGACTGAAACCATTCGGTTTTTTATTTTCGAAGTACCAAAAGTTATGTTGCTTCTTGTGCTCATAATTTTTTGTGTTGGCATTTTAAGAACCTATTTCTCGACCGAAAAAACTCGAAATATTTTAGAGGGGAAATCGTTATTTACAGGAAACATTTTGGCTTCGGTACTTGGAATTGTTACCCCTTTTTGCTCTTGCTCGGCAATTCCA
>WGCT01000017.1 GCA_015493625.1 Draconibacterium sp.
ACGGAATTGGCAACTCAAAAGGAGTTGAGTTATTATTACAGAAAAAAGAGGGAAAAACAACGGGTTGGGTTAGTTACACTTTGTCGAAAGCCGACCGGCTTTTCGAGAATGTAAACAATGGAATTTCCTATCCGTTTAAATACGACCGCCGACACGATTTCTCGATTGTAATTAGCAGGCAGATTTCTGAAAATATTGATTGCTCGGCAACATGGGTTTATGGCAGCGGATATCCAACAACACTGTATAACGGGGTTTATAAAACCATTACACACGGCGGCAATAACATTGTTCCCGGAAGCGACCTTTTTATTGTTAACGGCTATTCGGAGGCCAACCTTTATCCAGCAAAAAACTGGTTACGAATGCGCGATTACCACCGGCTCGATTTGGGAGTAAACTTTCATAAAAATATAATCGGTAAAAAAGGAACAAAAAAAATACGTACCTGGACTATTGGAGTTTATAACGCTTATTGCAGGCAAAATGCTGTATATTATTATTTCGATTATAAAAATGGTGACCCAAATAATTCTATTGTTTTATACCAACAAAGCGGGTTTCCAATTATTCCCACAATAAAATATTCTGTAAAGTTTTAGTATTTTCTATTTTATCAATTTCAATCTTAAAGCAGAAGAGGCCATTTCTTTCGAGACGGCCTCATTAAACAAACAATATTCAAATCCATATTTCCCCAAACATGAATTTCGTTGAAAACAAAAAACTATTTATCGTATAATAAAAAGGGTGAAAAGAGAGGCTGCGAAAGCAGCCTCTTGGTTTTAAATCTACTTCTTCTTTGTCCTACTCTATATTCAACACCCTAAATATCTAATTATCCAACTATGTAGATGTATTTACAAAGTGCGTGCCACAACGGTTTATAAAGCAAAGCATTAACTTTCGTTAACTCATTTGTAAAAATATCTTAAATCCAGAGGGCGTTAAAATCTGCTCTTTTTGCCGGGATTACCAACTCGATTGTACAAAATAATTAAATTCAATTAAACTGCATTATAAAGTCAAATTGGTATTATATATTTTTTTCAATCTCTTCAAGTTCTTCCTCTTCAACAGTACCAAACCAGTTTTGCAATTTTGCATGAGCTTTTTCTTTTATTTCTGGCGTAATTTCGGAAGAGATGCGTGCCAAAGTAAAAAGCAAAACGCCCAAATCGTCGGAGTAGCCAATTAGCGGTGTAAGGTCGAATATTGCATCGGCAGGAAGAATAAAGTAGCCAAGTGCAGCAACAATTAAAACCTTTGTTTTTGTGCTTACATTTTGGTCATTCAGCGTATAATAAAGGAGTAGAACAGCATAAACAACTTTTGTTCCGGCCTGTTTCGACACTTTTTTTATCTTCTCCCAAAGGTTGTTTTCCGAATAGTATTTCGAATAAATATCTTCTTTCATCGTAAACTTACATTATTATAGTTGAGTTGATGGTTGCCATAAATTTCTACAATAGTATTTAAAATATCGTAAATTTCGCTACTGGTTTCAGCACGTAGAAGTTGTATTTTCAGTTCGCGAAAATTTGGCAGCCCGGGGAAATATTTTGCAAAATGACGGCGCAACATCAATATTCCAAACCGTTCATTATCTTTCCATTCCAGATTTAATTTAATCTGTTCGCGTAGCACATCAACCACTTCGGCCACTGTTGGGAAAGGGAGTAGTTCGCCTGTTTCGAGGTAGTGTTTTACCTCTTTAAACAACCAGGGGCGGCCAATTGCTCCGCGCCCAATCATTAATGCATCGACCCCTGTTTGCGTTAAAAACTGTTTTGCTTTTTCGGCACTGTTAATGTCGCCGTTACCAATAATTGGCATTGTAATTTTTGGGTTGTTTTTAACTTTTCCTATTAAATCCCAGTTGGCAGTTCCGGTATATAACTGTTCGCGTGTGCGCCCATGAATTGCCAGTGCCGCAATGCCGGCATCCTGCAACCGTTCGGCTGCTTCCATAATGGGTTTGTCGTTTTCGCTCCATCCTAAACGGGTTTTTGCCGTTACCGGCAATTGCACAGCATTTACAATTCCGGCAGCCATTTCCTGCATCTTTGGCAGTTCTTTTAACAGTGCCGAGCCGGCACCGTGCCGAACAATTTTCTTCATCGGGCAGCCAAAATTTATATCAATAAAATCGGGGCCGGCCTCTTCGGCAACTTGTGCTGCGCGAATCATCGAGTCGGTGTTGTGGCCATAAATCTGAATGGCAACCGGACGGTCAAAATCGTAAAGTTTCATCTTTTGTCTGGTTTTTTCCACATTGCGAACCAGTGCTTCCGACGAAACAAATTCGGTGTACATAACATCGGCACCATACTTTTTGCACATCCACCTGAACGACTTGTACGTAACGTCCTCCATGGGTGCTAAAAATAGCGGTGTCCCACTCAACTCTATATTTCCAATCTTCATCAAAAAAATCTATTTCGTTTACAAAAAGTAAATTTACGCATTAAAAAACAGGTGTTCAATTACTATTTTTATTCCTATTGAAATTAAAATAATACCACCAAAAATTAAAGATTGCCGGCTGCGTTTTGCCGGTATTTTTTTCCCGAAAAACATACCTGCCATCGATGCTAAGAAGGTTACAATGCCAATTATTATTACCGGGAAAAGTATGGGCATGTTTAAAAAACCAAAACTTACTCCCACAACAAGTGCGTCGATGCTTGTGGCCACCGATAGCCCAATAAGTACGCTGAATTTAAAGGGGTCGAAATTGGTAAGTGTGCCGTTCTTTTTTACTCCTTCAATAATCATTTTAGTGCCAATAAATGCAAGTAAAACAAATGCAACCCAGTGGTCTACGGCCGCAATTAAATCTTTTAACGAACTTCCTATAAACCACCCCACTACCGGAAATGCTGCCTGAAAAAAGGCGAGCGACCCGGCAATTACAATTGCCTGTCTGAATTTAATTCCGGGTTTCATTAATCCACACGAAACCGAAACAGCGAACGAGTCGAAGCTCAATCCTACGCCAATTAGAATAAAAGTTATTAATTGTGTTAATGTCATTTTTCGCTAAAAGCTACAAAAGTAAAAATTTAGAATAAATGGGTGGCGTAAACTAAAACTGTAAAACGGTAAAGCCAAAAGTAAATGGCGTTAACACAGGACCTTTCCCATCGATAAAAAGCGGAGTTATTTCGTAGGTTGCAAAAACATTAAACCACCGGTAACCCGTACGAATCATTAATCCGTACTTAAAATCGTGCATCGAATAGTGGTCCGGAACTTTCAGTTTCTCTTTATGTTCTTTTCGGTACTTAATTTTTGTGTTGCTCGCCAAGCGGTATTCAAAATACATTCCGGCTGAAATATATAGCCGGTTTCTGTAATGATTTATTGGAATTTGATATTCAGCCAACAGGGGCATCGACAGAGAGATAATAGAAAGCTTCGACTTTTGATTGTCATCAAAATAGAGGTATTTTGGAACAACAACATCGTAAATATTGCGCTCGATGGTTGTGTTTTTGTCGAGTCTGTAGTTTTTAAAATTAATTCCGAGCCCGGTAACTAACCCAAAAGTATTGAGGTTCCGTTGCAGCCCAAAACTCTTTTGAATTACATTTATGTAATAGGAGTTGGAGCGAAGAATACTGTTTTTTAAAAATTCCGAATTATAGCCGGAGTAGTCGGCATTTAGAAATGCATTAAACCCAAAATCGAAACCGGCCCAGTGGCCTGCAAATTTATCGCGCCAAAAATTAAACCCCTGAATGGGAACTCCGCCAATATCAATTTTTCGAAGAATTTTTTCTGGATTCTCGTTAATAGGAATAATGGTATCGGTTTCTTGTGCCGAAGCCAAAGAAAACGACTGCAAAAAAACTACAATTGCAATAAGTAAAACCGGCAAATATTTATCTGTTTTCTGTAGCATAGCAAAATAATCGTCCAGTAAAAGTACTGAAAAATCGATTAACAAATGAAAATTATTCAAGCTGATATTGTACTATAA
>WGCT01000018.1 GCA_015493625.1 Draconibacterium sp.
GAATAATAAATATGGAGGAATTTTCTATTATGGAATACACACCATTCAACCATTAATGTATATTTTTGGCGAAGATATCAGAGAGGTAAAAATTACGGAAAAAGGAGGAAAATGGAGCGGAAGTTTGGCTTTTGGTAACGGCTTGATGGCAACGTTGGTTTTCACCGAGGAATATCACGGATGGAATACTTTTGTTGTTGTTAAGGATGGAATTATAGAGTTAAAATCAAGGGTTCCCGCATCGAACCCAACACGTAATTATGTCGATATGGTTAAAATGTTCCGTACCGGTGAAAAACCCCGTACTTTCCAAAGTATTTTGAATTCCGTTTCGGTATTGGAAGCACTGGAAAAATCGGTGTACAGCAGAAAGTGGGAAAAAGTAAATTATTTAAATGTTTAGAGAATGAAAAAAAATCGTATTGCAAAGTTATTACTGATATTTCTAATAGGAGCATTCGTTATTACGGCTTGCACCCAAGAAAGAAATATTACCGTATCGTATCAAATGAAAGATGTTAAAGAGATAATACCCTCTTATCAGTTAAGTATCTGGCTTGAAAAGCCTGATGGAACTTTTGTGAAAACATTGTTTGTTAGCGAATATCTTGCCTATGGAGGATATCTTGAATATGGCGTTTGCCCATCGTGGTCGAAAAAAGCACACTGGGATAAAGTAACAAAAGAAGAGTTAGATGCTGTATCGGGAGCTACTCCTGATCCCGGAGATGTAAAATTAGAGATGAAATTTAACTCCGACAACGTACCCGACGGTGAATACAACTTATTTATTCAAGTTCATTTAACCAGCGATTTGAACGATACTTACAAAGGAAAAGTGAAATTTATTTCGGGGAAAACAACTGTTGCACAAATAAAACCTTATAAAACAAAAGAAGTAAAAAGCGAGGATAAATACAGGTTGTTATCGAATATTAAATTAACAGTAGACTAAAAACAATATTAACTATTTAATCATTCTGAAATGAAAAGAAATTATAATAAAACAGTATTAGGTCTACTTTTGCTATTACTCGTATTTGGTTGTAAACAAAAAAGAGTAGATATCTTTTTAATTGGAGATTCCACTGTAGCTGAATACAAAGAGTACTATCGTCCGGTAACCGGATGGGGAGAAAAACTAAACCAATTTTTTAATGATAATGTAGTTGTCCACAACTTTGCTGTTAGCGGCTCTTCCACTAAACGATTTCGCGATAATTTGGTATGGAAGAAAGTGCATGAATGTTTACACGAAGGCAGTTATCTGTTTATTCAGTTTGGTCATAATGATGAGAAAAAAGATACCACCCGGTATGCAGCAGCCGGGGGTGCTTATAACGATAATCTAAAAAGATATATTACAGAAGCACGGCAAAAAGGAGCTATTCCTGTTTTAATAACACCTATTAGTCGTAGAATATTTGATGAGGAAGGACACCTACTAAAAACTCATGGTAGTTATCCCTCAGAAATGAAAAAAGTTGCTAACGAAATGAATGCTCCTTTAATTGATTTAACCAATTTGACAAAAACTTTAATTGAAAGTTATGGTGTCGAAGGATCGAAAAAACTGTTTCGCTGGGTAGAACCGGGTGAATATCCTGCCTATCCCGACGGAATGAAAGACAATACACATCTAACTCCTTTGGGAGCTGAAGAGGTAAGTAAACTGATAGTGGAAGAGATAAAAAAATTACATATTGGTCTGGATAAATACATTAAAAAATAGATTTTATGAAAAACAAAAAGAATGAAATAAACCGGAGAAAATTTATCGCCACATCCGTAAAAGGAGCAACTGTTCTTGCTGCTTCCGGACTTGTGTCATCATGCTCTTTATTTACGGGAGATGATAAAGACCAGGTGCCGAAACGGCCTTTTGGAAAAACAGGGATAAATGTTTCAATACTATCCTTTGGAGGGGGTTCGCAATTTATGAAGAATCCTGACGGAGAGTGGGAAAAACACCTCGAAACAGCAGTAAAAAAAGGAATTAATTTATTCGATACAGCTCCAAATTACAGAATAGTGGGGCCTGCCGGTAAAAATGCTCTTAGGAGCGAGGAACGATATGCCCGAATCCTTTCCCCTTACCGTTCGCAAATACACTATTTAACAAAATTAGACATTGGGGGCGACGGGAAAAGGCATCCTGAGACAGTTCGACAATCGGTTGAGGGAAGTTTGAAAAGTTTAAATACCGATTATATCGATGTTCTGTTAATTCATTCAATAAACGAAAAAGATTCGGTAGGAGAAATAGAAAAGGGTGTTTACAAAGAGATGGTAAAACTGAAAGATGAAGGAATAATAAAAAATATCGGTTTCTCAAGCATGGATAGTGCTGAAGTGTCGAGAGACCTGTTGGAAAATCTCGATTTCGACGCAGCCCTTTTGGCTATGAACCCTACGAAATACAGGGGGTTTGCAGAGATTGCTCTTCCGGTTGCTAAAAGGAAAAATGTTGGAGTCTCTACAATTAAAGTATTCCGGGGATTAGTAGGTAAAGATGCCACCGCTGAGGAGTTGTTAGAATATATCTGGACCGAAAACCATGTTGCATCAGCCACAATTGGCCACGTTGGATTAGATATTTTAAATGAAAATATTAAGCTGGCAATTAAAAATGGTAAAAACAACCAGTTGACACTTGATAAGGAAGCTCTCGAGAATCGCCTAGCATCGTACGCCGGACCTCATGCTCTTGTGTGGGCACGACCGGGATACGAAGATGCAGGCATTATGGTGTAAATGCTGCAAATACATTAAATTAAAATATTTGGGAAATGAAAAAATATAGGTTTAGTTTTTTTCTGGCATTAGTAATAATCTTTTCAGTCAATACTATTTTTGGGCAAACTACGCTTGCCGAAAAATTGGGTTTCGAAAAAAATGCTAAACTATTGATTATACATACCGACGATGCCGGAATGTGTAATTCTCAAAACATAGCCACCGAGGCCGCTTTCGATAAAGGAGCAATCTCATCAACAAGCATAATGATGCCTTGCCCATGGAGTGATGATTTTATCGCTTGGGCATTAAAACATCCCGATGCTGATGTTGGAGTTCATCTAACGCTTACTGCCGAATGGAAGCACTATCGTTGGAATGGCATTCTTCCGTCTGATAAAATTCCATCGCTTCTTGATAAAGATGGCTACCTGCCTCGTTTAGCTGCCGAAGTAGTGAAACACGCCAACTTAAAAGAAGTTGAGGCAGAGCTCAGGGCTCAAATAGAGCGTGCAATAGCACTTGGAATAAAGCCTACTCATCTCGATTCGCACATGGCAACAACCCTAAAAACGCCGGAATTTATTCGCCTCTTCTTAGATTTGGGTAACGAATATAAAATACCGAATTTACTTTCCAGATATATGGCGAATAAGTATCATCTGTTGCAAGATAAAAAATACAGCAATAGGCTTTTTGTCGATAACCTTGTTTTCTTAAATGGGCTGCCAGCCGAAAAGTGGGAAAAGGAGTATGGAAAGTTTGTTAAAGAGATGAAACCCGGCTTAAATCAGTTGATCTTACATGCAGCGTTCAATAATATCGAGTTGCGGACAATTATACTAGATCATAAAGTAACAAACCCAGAATGGCGACAAAATGATTATGATTTTGTAACATCAGAGTTGTTCCACTCAATGCTTAAAAAGTATAATATACATGTAATTACCTGGGGCGATATCCAAAAAGTATTATATAAAT
>WGCT01000019.1 GCA_015493625.1 Draconibacterium sp.
TCCCCAGCATTGCTTGCTTCCGTTTTGGCTTAACAAAACAAAATTATTCAAAAAAATAATAGCCCTTTTTAAAATTGAAAAATATCAGCCTCAATTTTGTCCATTAGAAGCTTTTTGCCCAAAATTAGCCTCAATTTTGTCCATTACTCCTTATTTTGTGCAAGGTTGAGTTAAAATATTTTAACGATAAGATTGTGCAAAAGAATAGATTCAATACGGCACTACAAGGTTAATTTGGTATTAGAACTTAAAATCTACTCCAAACATAAAATGTGTTCCGGCTTGTGGGTAGTAGCCGTCCATTTTACTACGGTTCCCTTCGTAAATATACGAGTACACCCACGCGTTGCTTTCGTACACTTCGTTAAACAAATTGTTTCCCATTACGTGCAAAGTAATTTCCTCAAACAAATTTGTTTTAAAATTGTAATCGGCTTTTAAATGATTTACAAAATACGAGTTTAAAATCCGGTCGTCGTTCGAGGTATTATCGATATATTGTTCCCCCACAAACGACGAAACAAAACTTAAATTCAGGTTTTTTACAGGAGAAAATACCAGCTGACTGTTTGCCACAACATTCGGCGAAAAGGCGATATCGGTTGTTCCCAAATCGTACTGCTCCTGCCCCCACGTATCCCAGTTATCTACATACTCGGTAAAGTTTTTTATTTTGTTCGAACTGAACGTTGCATTTCCGTTCCATTGTAAGCTTTTTACAATTTGCACACCCGCCTGCAACTCAATTCCGGTACGGAAACTTTTATCGACATTTACCATAATTGGTGCTCCCACATCGTTTATTTCACCGGTTAAAACCAGTTGGTCGTTGTAGTTCATAAAGTAGTAGTTGGCAGCAAACGAAAACCGCGATGAGGAGAAGTTGTATCCCGCTTCCAAATCTTGTAAAGTCTCTGCTCCCGGTATCTTCCCGCCGGGTGCCTTATCGACAAAAGCGGTACGGTTGGGCTCGCGGTTGGCAATAGCAAACGAAACGTAGAGTTTCTGATTATTCGAAGGCTGATACGAAACCCCAACCTTTGGATTGAAGAAATTAAAATCGTGCGACTGCCCTAAATCGCGCAAATCATCGTCGATTCCTTTTATTGAATATTCAATTTTACGAAATTGTAAATCGGCAAAAAGATTTAAATTCTCACCAACCCGATAGTTATATTTTGCATAAAAGTTGTAATCTTTTTTCTTCCCATTGTTTCTATACCACTCGTGATTTGGGTTCGAGCTGCCATAATATTTTGCCCAAATCACGTTTCCAAAATGGTCGCCATCGTACATACTGTAACCGCCGCCTAGAATAAGGTTCGATTTACTACCGGTATAGTTTACCGAGTAAGTAACACCATAAAACCGGTTGTCGAGCCATTTCCTGTTCACCAAATCGGTTCTTCTTATTGTATCATTGGCAAAACCAATATCGGGCAACCGATAGTCGGACAGCCTTTTGTTTTGTTTGTAATTCTCATAATATCCACGTCCGTAAGTGTAAAATGCCGATGCATTAATATTCCACATCGAATTTAATTTATGCGAAAAATGCAACTGGTAGTGGTCTTGCTGATAATGGTCAACCTGATTGTCGTAATACCTGGTAACTCCGTTTTCGTCGGTATATTCGCCACAACTGTTATAAGTTCGGTTGGTTTTTAACATCTCCGACGAGATTCCGTTCCACGCCTGATACGTCTCCTCGAAACCCGAAAAAATATTCACCTTAATAATTGTATTTTCAGAATAGTAACCTCCCGAAACAAAAAACGATTTCAAATCAGACGAAGCTCTGTCGATGTACCCGTCCGATGTAACTTTCGACAAACGCGCATCAACCGCAAATTTTCCATTTATTAACCCCGAGCCCGCCGACACCGTATTTTTAAACGTATTAAAAGTTCCGGCAGCAGTTTTGTATTCGCCATACGCATTTTTTCGCAGTGCATTTGTCTGCATATTTATGGTTGCTCCAAACGCCGCAGCCCCGTTTGTCGATGTTCCTACACCACGCTGCACCTGCACATTTTCAATCGACGATGCCAGGTCGGGCAAATCGACAAACCACGTTCCATGCGACTCGGCATCGTTGGCCGGAATACCGTTTACCGTAACATTTATCCGGTTCAAGTCTGTTCCCCGAATTCTGAAATTGGTGTACCCAACTCCTGCACCGGCATCCGAAGTTGCCACAAACGACGGAGTAAGTTGCAGCAAATACGGAATGTCCTGCCCCATATTCCTGCTGGCAATCTCCTCGCCTGTTACATTGGTGTATGCAACCGGTGTTTTACTGTTTGCACGCGTTGCCGAAATCAGAACTTCGTCGGTTAAAACAACATCGGGAAAAAGATGAATGGTAATTTTTTTGTTGGCATTCAAACTTACAACAACCTCTTTCGTTAAAAACCCGATAAACGAAACCTTAAGTGTATAATCACCTTTTTTCAGGTTTTTAAACTCAAACGTTCCTTCACTCGATGTGGAAATTCCATAATAACTGTTTTCGAGAACCACGCTTGCACCGGCCAGCGGTTCGCCATTACCGGTTACAACACCACTTAATTTTACCTGCCCTGTGGCAAGCAAAACAATTAACTGCATCAGCAGTAAAAAACTAAACTTTTTCATTTTTTTATTGAAAATTGGTTATTAAACTAACCAATGGAGCGGGACAAATCCCCGTTTTGCTCTCCCTCCGCCGGCATTATCCGGATCAGGTTTGTGAGTATAATCTCAGCCCTAATTTTATTAGGCACCCCATTGCATTTTTATCGGCACAAAGATATAGAAAATTCCGGAATCCGGTTTTTTAAAACCGACGCTTTTATAAAACTATTCACTATTTATTTACACTCATCTTTATCTTCCTAAGGAATAACAAACTCAATCTCTTTAAATGCAAACTCATCAACTTCTCCTTTTTTGTTTTGAAGTTGAATCTGCCCGAATTGTCCAATTCCGGTAATCTTAGCATCAAAAACAGTCCCCTCTCTTTTATATTTACGCCACTCTCCTACTCCATAAAGCCGCTTAAAATAAGCAGAATCTATTTCAGAAAAATTACCTTCTTTCAGCTTAGTATACCAGTTGAAGATGTGTTTAATTATATCGGCAGCAACCAACTCAACCGAATATGTTTTTCCCGATATTTGTTTCAGCGAAACCGGATTTGGAGCACCCGACACAAATTTCTCCTGATTTAAATTCAGGCCAATTCCCACAACCGACGAATCGATAGTTTTCCCTTTTACCGTATTTTCGATAAGAATTCCCGCTATCTTTTTATTCCCAACATAAATATCGTTCGGCCATTTTATAGAAACCTTCTCAATCTCTTTTTCAAGAAATTCAACCAAACTCAAACTAACAACTTTTGAAAGCGTAAACTGTTTGCCGGCATCTAAAAAATGCGGATTCAAAATAATACTCGCCAAAAGATTTTTACCTGCTTCACTTTCCCAACCGTTTCCGGCCTGTCCTCTGCCGTTTTTCTGAAATTGTGTCAGCACCGTGGTTCCCTCTTCTGCCGCATCAGACAAAATCAGTCGACTGGCATAGTTGTTGGTAGATTCCACCTCATTTAAAACAATAATCTTTTTCTCCGTTTTTATCATAAAAAGTTAAACTATTTATCCATTTTTTGGTTTATGTTATTTTACTGCCGAAAACAGACAGTGTGTAAAATGAAAAATAAATTTACACAAAGCAAAGTAGTTAAAAATAGGAATAGAGCAAAAAGATTATCTTTGTGAAGTAATATTTTTATATGAACAAAAAAGAGGAAGAAGCTGATAAATTACTGGAAGCAGTACTCGAAGGAATTCAACGAATAAAAGGGAAAGACATTACGTTAATCGACTTAAATTCAATACATCACACCGAATGTGGTTACTTTGTGGTTTGCCATGGAACATCGAATACTCAGGTCGATTCGATTGCCCACTCGGTTGAAAATACCGTAAAAGAATTAACCGGAGAAAATGTCTGGCATCGCGATGGATACCGGAATTCGATATGGATTTTACTCGATTACGGCGACATTATGGTTCATGTTTTCCAAGAAGAAGCCCGCGAGTTTTATAACCTTGAGGGACTTTGGGCCGATGCCAAAATAACAAAAATTGAAGACGACAATTAGAGAAGTATCATGAC
>WGCT01000020.1 GCA_015493625.1 Draconibacterium sp.
CGTCCTGCATTAATAATTTTATCAAGTTTATTCAGCAAAATATTACTGTCGTTAACAAAAGCAATTTCCTCAAATTTATCGAGGTTTTGTTTTGAAATGTACCGGTAAATCATTCCAAAATCGTACCCTTTATTTTCGAAACATTCAAATTTAACATTTGAATTGACAGAAGAATTTTCGCAGGTTATTTTCGAATTGTTGGTAAGTACATTAACTTTATCGAAATAAAGAGAAAGCTCGTTAACGTATATGTTTACATTGTACGGCAGCGTTTCGGAAACACTGTAATGTACAAATATGCAGACCTTTAGTTTTTTTGTATTCATTTAATTGTATAGCATGAAAAACCTGATTGAAGCAGTAGCAAAACTAATAAAAAATTCGAACCACACCATTGCTTTTACCGGAGCAGGAATATCGGTGGAGAGTGGAATACCACCATTTCGAGGCGAAACAGGATTGTGGGGGAAGTACAATCCTGAAGTACTGGATATAAATTTCTTTCGCGAAAATCCCGAGGAGTCGTGGAGTTTTATTCGTGAAATTTTTTACGACTTCTTTACCGACACAAAACCCAACCCAGCCCATTATATGTTAGCTGAAATGGAAAAGAGAGGAGTATTAAAATCGATAATCACACAAAACATCGATAATCTTCATCAGGAGGCGGGAAGTAAAACGGTGCACGAATTCCATGGAAATTCAAAAACATTAATCTGCTTAAAATGTGGAGAACAGTACAGTGCTTCTGAATTCGATTTTAAAACTATTTCGCCGAAATGCAAAAACGACGGCGAAATATTAAAGCCCGACTTTATTTTCTTTGGCGAAGGAATTCCGCCTGAAGCCTATAAAAACTCGTTTGCCGAAGCCGAAAAAGCCGATATTTGTTTGGTTATCGGCTCAACCGGAGAAGTTATGCCGGCATCGCTTGTACCGCAAACCGCAAAGAAAACCGGGGCAATTATTATTGAAATAAACCCTGAAAAGACAGCCTTCACACAGCAAATTACCGACATTCATTTAAAAGGAAAAGCAGGCGAAACTTTAACGGTTTTGGGCAACTCTTTATTTTGAACAATTCAACTAAACGGTAGAAGTTTAAATACTAATTGTACAAATAATCTGAATTTAAGATAAATTATAAAATCTGCTCGTTATAAAATCTGAATAAAAATTATATTTGCGCAACGAAAATGCAGATTATTAACCTCGGACTTCCGGTTTCGGACTTCCGGCTAAAAAAAATACAATGAAACTATTAGAAGGAAAAACTGCAATTATTACCGGAGCCTCACGCGGTATTGGAAAAGCAATTGCATTGAAATTTGCACACGAAGGTTGTAACGTAGCTTTTACCGACCTTTTTGACGATGAAAATATGAAGGCAACCGAAGCCGAAATAGCGGCAATTGGCGTGAAAGCAAAAGGTTATGCGTCGGATGCAAGTAATTTCGAGGATACCGAAAGGGTAGTGGGCGAGATTGTGAAAGATTTTGGTCGTATTGACGCGTTGGTAAATAATGCAGGAATAACAAAAGATACTTTATTAATGCGTATGAGCGAAGCACAGTGGGATGCCGTAATTAATGTTAATCTGAAATCGGTTTTTAACTTCACAAAAGCAGCGCAACGCACTATGTTAAAACAACGCTCGGGCTCTATAATTAACATGAGTTCGGTGGTTGGAGTTAGTGGAAATGCAGGGCAGGCAAACTACTCGGCATCGAAAGCCGGAATTATTGGCTTTACTAAGTCGGTAGCACGCGAATTGGGTGCACGAAATATTCGTTCGAATGCCATCGCACCCGGTTTTATTATTACCGAAATGACTGCTAAAATACCCGAAGATGCACGTAAAGCATGGGAAGCTTCAATACCTTTAAAGCGCGGCGGAACACCCGAAGAAGTTGCCGGAGTTGCTACATTCCTGGCATCCGATTTATCGTCGTACGTTAGCGGACAGGTAATTACTGTTTGCGGTGCAATGAATACCTAGAAATAAAACTATTCCGCTAATTATTCGGAACACCTATTTTTTTAAAGCCATTCGTTAATAAAATATACGAATGGCTTTTTATGTAAAAAAGAGACTGTCAGGTATTTGCAAAAAGGTATTTGTATATTTTTTAAATTATAAAAAAAAGATAAGTTAATTCTCAAAAAATATCCTTAAATTGTATTCTATCGTAGAAGAGGAATTACTTTTTATGTTAAATAAATCAATAGCTTATCGTTTAAGTATATTTATATCAATTGCTGTAATAAGTGTTTTTATTGCAATCATTTTTATATCTTATCTTTTTAACAGTCAGTACGTTAACGACGATATAAAGAATAAAGCAATTGCACTAAGCAATAAGTTAATTACGAAAGTTGAAGAACCTCTTGTTGCAACTCGTGAAGTATCGTCGAACATATCTCAGCAAATAATTTTTTATAGTCGACACAAGCATCCCGAAACACTTATTCGAAGTTTAATGAAGATGTATCCCTTTATTAATACAATAATTATTCATATCGATTCTGATGTTTCGAACCTTAAAAGTTATGATTTCTACAGTTATCGCGACAACGACTCCATATTTTTTGAAACACATAACGAAAAATATTACCACTGTTTAAACGAGAAGAGTATAATTGAAGATATTTCGAAAAACGAACAACATTTATGGACCAAAGTTTTTCTTTGTCAACGGAATCAGAATCAGGTTGTATCATCGTATTCGCCTATTTTTTATGGCAATGAAGATTTGAGGCATAAAGCAGGTTATGTAATTTGCGAAGTTTCGTTAAACAATTTAAACGATACATTAAATAGCATTAAAGTTGGTAAAAATGGGTTTGCTTTTTTATTGTCGAAAGACGGCCGGTTTATAACCCACCCGGTAAAAGAATTTGTATTGAAAAAAAGGATTTTTTCTGAATCGGAAGGAGCATTAGATAAAAGAAGAACCAATTTGAAGAGGATATTAAAAAAAGGATTATCGGGATCGTTTATTGCATATCCAAAATTTTTAAATGGTAAAAAGCATTGGGTTTATTATACTCGCTTAAAAGAGATAAAATGGACAGTTGTTTTCGCAATGCCTTACAATCAGCTTTTTAAACCGCTCTACATCTCAATTCTAAAAATGTTATTGATTTCGGTTTTGGGTATTATTATTATCTACTTTCTTATCCGATATATTACCAATCGGTTGGTTAATCCGCTTAGTGTAGCTACAAGCCGTTTAATGACATTTGTAAAAGAGACCGGAGATATTGGCGCGGTAGATTCGTTAAACGAAATAAAACTTGTTTCGGAAAGTTTAAATACCTTAAAAACCGGCTACGAAAAATTTAAAATAAAACAGTCGGAAGAGGAGAAGAAGAACCAGCGACAAATGATGGATCTGTTGCAGGCTGCCGAAATTCAGCGAAGTTTGATTAAAACCGATTTTTCAGTTTTTGAACAAATAAAAGAGATCGATTTATTTGCCATTTATAAGCCGGTGCAGGTTGTTAGTGGCGATTTGTTCGATTTCTTTTTCGACGATAACGACAATTTAATTTTTACAATGGGCGATGTTTCCGGAAAGGGCGTGCCGGCGGCATTTTTTATGAGTATTGCGCAACCAATAATTCGAAATAGTGCAAAACATCTTGATGCCGGTAAAATTATGCAAGACATAAACAATAAGCTATTTACAATAAATAAACATCAATTTTTTCTTACACTGTTTCTGGGGGTTTTAAACTTAAAAACGGGAAAACTAAACTATTGCAATGCGGCTCACACACCATCCTATATTTTAAAAGCATCAGGAGAAATTAAACAGCTCGACCAGTCGCACGGATTGCCCTTGGGATTATATTCAGGTAAAACATATAGTAATGCTGAAATTAACTTGGAAAAAGGAGATTCAGTTTTTCTTTATACCGATGGAGTAACCGATATGCGAGACGAAAACGATGTACATTTTGGAAACGAAAGACTGATTGACAACCTTTACAACTTAATTGGTGAGCAACCAAAAGAACTTGTTCTTCGAATTGAAAAAAGCGTAGAAACATTTCGGGGGGAATCGGCTCAAACCGACGATATTACCATTATGAATATAAAGT
>WGCT01000021.1 GCA_015493625.1 Draconibacterium sp.
CCTTTGCAAAAGGCACTTGCGGGTTTCCAATATTTCCTTTTTTCTGATAAACCACATCTACAACGCCGCTAACCGGCGATTTTATTTCGGCCATATCGACTTGAGCCTGTAAACTTTCAATTCGTTTTTCGAGGTTCTCTTTTTTATTCTTCGCTTGCAAGTACTGCATCTCCGAGCCAATATTTTGTTTCCACAAATTTGCCTGTCGCTCGTAGTTTGTTTTAGCCAAGTCTAACTGAACATTTAACTCGTCTATTGTATGCTCAAGTATTTCGGTATTTATTTTTGCCAGAATATCTCCTTTTTTTACTTTTTGCCCCTCTTTTACAAAAACTTTTGTTATTACCCCGCTTGTTTCGGGGCTCACTTTTACATCGTTTATTGCTTCAACTTTTCCGGTAACTTCAATAGTATGTTCAAAAGGTTTACTCTCAAGCTTAACCACTTTAACTTTTACCATTTCGGCTTTTTTGTTCAGATTTAGCTCTTTTTCAAGTTCACTAATTTTTATCTTTAAATCGTGCAACTCTTGTTTGTACTGTTGCAACTGATTGCGTTTTGTTACTTCGTTTGGCGTTTCTTTTGTGTTGCATGCCCCTAGTATTAGTGCCATGCATGTTATAAATAAAATCTTCTTCATTTTCTTTTTTTCTGAACAGGTTTATAAATTTCCAACTGCTTTTTTCAATTTTAAGTCGGCTTGTAAAAGTTGTAAGGTCGATGCAACAAAGGCTTTAAAAGTGTTTAAATATTGTGTTTCTTGCTGCGAGAGTTCGACGCTGCTTACCATTCCGTTATTAAATTTTATTTGCGTTTTGTCTAAAATACCTTTTGCTAACTCCTTATTTTCCCGGTCGTTTTCAAACTTTTCAATTGCCGTTTCCATCTGAGCTTTTGCCGTTAAATAATCTTTTTGAAGTGTAATTTCTGCAAGTTTCATTTTTGTTTCGGCCTGGTCGAGTTCAATTTTTGCCTGTTGAAGTTTCGACCTTTTGTACCCCGAATTAAACAGTTGCATCGAAAGTTGCAACCCAACCAACGACGACGGATACCAATTGGAGTGTAGCAAATTTGCACTGTTGCTGTACGCCGCTTTGTTAAACCGGTAAAATCCGCTTAATCGTGGTAAATATGCGGCCTTCTGAAGTTTTACCAATTTTTCGGAAACCTGAAAATTTGTTTGAGCCAAACGATAGTCGATGTGTTTGTTAAAATCGAACTGAAGCTGATTTCCTTTGGTAACCAGTGGTAAAATATAGGTTTCTATATTGTCAGAGAGTTTTATCTCTTTCTCAAGGTCGTAACCCATTGCATATTTCAGAACAATTTTGGCTATCGATAATTCGCGGTCGGCTTTTAAAATCTCATTCTCTGCTGTTTTCAAAATAATTTTCATCTGTGCAACATCTTGCTCTTCGCGAAAACCGTTATTGTAATAAATTTTAGTTTCGTTGTAAAGTTTTTGCGAATTCACAAGATTGTCTTGCATAATTGTTTTGTACCGCTCGCTTATTAACACCATATAATAAGCTTGTGTTACTGCATCGCGAATATCAATTTCGGTTTTTTCGTGTGCTTGTTTCGAGAGGTTTAAATACAATTGCGACGACCCCACACCAACAATGTACGATCCGTCGAAAATAAGTTGCGAAACCGAAAGTCCAAAGTCGGAGTTATAATTTTGCCCAAAAGTTACGGGAATGTATGTTCCCGGCTCTCCTCCAAAAATTTCGGCGGGTAACAACGAAACAGGCAGGTTTAAATATTTATTGAAATTTGCCGTTCCCGAAACTTGAGGAAGTCCGATTGTAATGGTCTCCCACACCTTTTTTTCGGCTTTTGCAATGTCTTGCAGCGTGTTGTGCAAAACATACGAGTTTTCCATCGCAAATTGCCGGGCTTCAACCAGCGAAAAAGTGATGGAATCTTGTGCGTTTGCTGTAAATGCGCCTATCCCCATGGCAAGGAGTAGCAGCTGCATTCTAATCTTTAATTTCATTCTCTAATTTGTTTAACTGTTGTTTAAAATAGTTTATCCCTTTTTCGGTACAAATTGCATACATGTGGTACTCAATAACCTTATCGAAAAGCTCGATGGTTGCCACTTCCCTCTCCGTGAAAATTTCGTTGTCGGGGTTTAATGTGTACAACATCCGCCCAACTTGTAGTTTTGCAATTAACTCAACATCTAACCCTTTGCGATAAAATCCGGTTTCAATTCCCTTATTAATATTTTTAACTGTGCTGGTAAATATCTTTTCGCGCTTTAATTTATGAACCCTGTTAAACAGTTGCGGATACTGCCTTTTTAAATCGAACTCGATGTTATTATTGAAGTATTTTAATATTTTACTTATTTGAGAACGCAGAGCAAAATAGAAGTCGATGGCATTCTCTTTCTCCTTCGAATCGATTTTTGTCATCGAATTTTCGAGGTAATAGTTTACCACTTGTTCAACCAAATCGGCTTTATCGCGAAAATATTGGTAAAGTGTTTTTTTCGAAATTCCAAACTCGCGCGCTACATCGTCCATGGTAATGCTTCTTATTCCAAACTTCAAATAGAGCTTTCCAACATTCTTAATAATATGTAATTTTTTTTCTTCCATAACGTTGCAAAGATAATAAAATAAAACGCAGGAAACTATACCGGTTCAAAAAGTTTCCATAAAAATAATCTTTTAAATCTTTTTATTGACAAAGCTTCTACCCGAAACACGAAACTACAGAAACAGTTTTAGTTTCCGCATACCGAATCGGCAGACAATAAATAAGTACCTATTAGTTGGCTAAATTTTATTGTGAAAGAAGAAACGATTGAGCAATTATCATATCTTCGGGATAGGTAATTTTAATGTTTTCGCGGTTTCCCTCCACCAAAGAAATGGTTTCTCCGAGGTTCTCTAAAACCGATGCATCGTCGGTAAACAATTTAGAGAAAGTTTGTTGGTAGGCCTTTTTAATTAATGCTGTTTGAAATGTTTGCGGTGTTTGAACAAGATAATATTTTGAGCGGTCGACAGTTCTATTTCCCGCCTTGTCGACCAACCGAACCGATTCGGTAACAGGAATAACCGGAAGTGCATTCCCCGTTTCAATTGCACGGTTATAACAATTCGTAAAAGTTTGTGTTGAAACCAGCGGTCTCACTCCGTCGTGAATAAAAACAATTCCATCTTCTTGAATTAAATTGAGGCCATTTTTTACGGAATGGAAACGGGTTTCTCCACCAAATGCCAATTTATATTTATGCTCGAAACGGTTCTTTTTGCAGAGTTTGTTCCAAAATTCAACCTCAGTTTCGGGAAGTACAAGAATAAATTCAATGTGCGTATCGTACTTTGCAAAGGCATCGAAAGTATGCATCAGTACCGGACGGCCATTCAGCCCGATAAATTGTTTGGGAATTTTCTTTCCCATTCTGCTTCCGGTTCCTCCGGCAACAATTAGTGCAAACTTTTTCATTCTTTCGGTTGTTTAAGTGAAGTTGTGTAAAAACAACTTCATAAAAAGTAATTCAAATATAACGCATCGATGGAGAAAGTACTACAATTTCTGGAAGATCTTTCAGAAAATAACAATCGCGAATGGTTTAATAAAAACAGATCTCGGTATGAGGAAAGCCGCGACAAAATTATCTTTTTCGTTGATGTGTTAATCAACGAAATAAAAGTCTTCGACCCTTCAATTGCAGGTGTAAATCCGAAAGATTGCATCTATCGGATTTTTCGCGATGTTCGGTTTTCGAAAGACAAGCGCCCTTATAAAACTAATTTCGGTGCATTTATTTCGCGAGGAGGAAGAAAGAGTATCTATCCCGGGTATTTTTTTCATATCGAAGCCACGCAAAGCTTTTTTGGTGGAGGTATTTATATGCCCGAACCGGCTATATTAAAAACAGTTCGAAAATTTATTGCAGAAAATGGTTCCGAGTTTTTAGAGATTATTAATGAGCCGGAATTTAAAGCAATTTATCCCGAATTATACAACCATCAACTAAAAACTGCACCGCGAGGATTTGCCAAAAACCATGAGTTTATCGATTTGCTCAAGTACAAATCGTACGTTTTTGTAAAATATTCCGACAATAAAACAATTAAAGAAAATAGTTTTATCGACGATATGGTTCAAGCATACAGGCAATTGTATAATGCAAATGTTTTTCTGCATGAAGCAATAGAAAACAACAGGTAAAAAACTTTCGTTTTGAGGGTTACTTTTTGCCCTATTTCAGAATGTATTCTTATAAGACCCATTTTTAAATCTCCCCGATTTAAAATATCCAACCCGGCTTTCTATGTCGGGTTTTTTTGTGAGTTATACACAAACCACACTTTATTGTTAATTAGTTTTAATAACTCAAAATAAAATTTTTTATGCGGATTCAACAGAATCGTTATTTTAGCAACAAAATCAAATTAAATTAAACACTATGAAAAAAATCTTACTATTGCTTTTTGTAATTGTTTCTGTGGTAGCTGCAAAAGCTCAAAACATTCAAACTCACTATGTTTTTTCCGACGACAGAAACTGTATGTTAACAACTGTAGAAATGTTTAAACCCGACAATTTGGGTAGTACCTATTTCTTTATCGACTTAACATATGGATTACCCGGACTGGAGTCGATGAACAGTGCCTATTTTGAAATATCACGAAGTATGAAACTTGGCAAATCTTCGCCATTGGGGTTTCATGCCGAATATAATGGTGGACTTGGATTATTTCCCATCGATGCAGGAATTGGAGGTTATGCAATTAATAATGCTTGGTTAACCGGTTTAGATTATGCATGGAATGCTAAAGATTTCTCGAAAGGATTTACATTTCAGGTTCTTTATAAATATATAATGAATAAACAGAGTTCGTTTCAGTTAACTGCCGTTTGGTATTACAATTTTGCAAAAGGGAAATTTTCGTTTACCGGATTTGCCGATTTCTGGAAAGAAGATTCAGACTTTAATTTCGATGGAAATACAGACGCATCGTATATTTTCTTAACTCAACCTCAGCTTTGGTTTAATGCAAACGACCATTTTTCGTTTGGTAGCGAGGTCGAAATTGCTAATAATTTTGCCGGTGTTGATGGTTTTAAAGTAAGGCCAACCGCTGCAGTTAAATGGACATTTTAATTCTAAATAAAAGTTATGTTAGAAAACTTTTTTAAACTAAACGAAAATAAAACTACCGTTAAAACAGAAATACTGGCCGGTGTTACCACATTTATGACAATGGCCTATATTTTAGCGGTAAACCCCGACATTTTAAGTGCTACGGGGATGGACAAAAATGCCGTTTTTACAGCAACAGCTCTTTCGGCATTTATTGCTACAATGGTTATGGCACTGGTTGCAAAACTTCCGTTTGCACTGGCTCCGGGAATGGGGCTTAACGCCTTTTTTGCCTTTACTGTTGTTTTAGGAATGGGACACACTTGGCAGTTTGCAATAACAGCTGTATTCCTCGAAGGAATTATCTTCTTAATACTGACGGCATTTAATATTCGCGAACTGATAGTAAATGCAATACCGCTCCCGTTGAAACATGCAGTGTCAGCCGGTATCGGGCTTTTTATTGCGTTTATTGGATTGCAAAATGCAGGCATAATAACAAATAACGATGCCGTTTTGGTTGGATTGGGCGACATGGGTTCGCCGGCTGTTTTAATTGCTTTAGGTGGCGTTATTTTAATTGGCGTGCTCTTGGCTTTAAAAGTTAAAGGTGCTTTGCTGATTGGAATTTTTGCAGCTACAATAATTGGATTGCCATTCGGAGTTACTCACATGCCCGAGGGCACACTGGTTGATATTCCACCATCGCTCGAACCAATATTCTGGAAATTTGACTTCTCTCATTTATTCTCGTTCGACATGCTTATTGTTCTTTTTACTTTTCTGTTTGTCGATATGTTCGACACAGTTGGAACACTGGTTGGAGTTTCGTCGAAAGCCGGAATGCTCGATAAAGACGGCAGAGTACCACGTGTAAAACAAGCTCTTTTTGCCGACTCAATAGGAACTTTTGTGGGAGCAATTTTAGGAACCAGCACCGTAACTACTTATGTAGAAAGTGCATCGGGAGTTGCCGAAGGAGGGAAAACCGGACTAACATCGCTGACAACTGCAGTGTTGTTTCTACTTGCACTGTTTTTAGCTCCTATTTTTACTATGGTTCCTGCCGCAGCAACAGCTCCTGCTCTAATTTTAGTGGGCTTCTTTATGATGTCGCCAATATTAAAAATCGACTTCGATAACTATACCGACTCTATTCCGGCATTTGTTACTATAATAACTATGCCACTTACATACAGCATTGCCGAAGGAATTGTATTTGGAATGATTTCGTATGTACTGCTAAAACTGTTAACCGGAAAAACAAAAGATGTTTCAGTAGTAATGATAGTCTTGGCAATTCTATTTGTTTTGAAATTCTTTATTTAGCACATTTTGTCGGTTGTTTTAAAATAAATATACGAAGGCACTTTTTTAGTGCCTTCTTTTTTTACTATTTTTGCAGCTGTTCTTTTTGGGACATTAACTCAGTTGGTTTAGAGTGTTACCTTGACAGGGTAGAAGTCACTGGTTCGAATCCAGTATGTCCCACAAAAATTACCCCGATGTTTTATACCTACGTTTTATATTCTTCTAAATTCAATAAAATTTACATCGGTTTTAGTGCCGATGCATATAAGCGGCTTGCAGCTCATAACGATGAAAGAAATACAGGTTGGACAAAAAAATATCAGCCGTGGGAAATTATTCATTTAGAAAGATTTAAGACAAAAACAGAAGCATTAAAACGAGAAAAAGAGCTTAAATCTTCGCGAGGAAGAAGTTTTATCCGAAGCCTTATCGCAGGACATTAACTCAGTTGGTTTAGTCCGTCAGCTGACGGATGACAGGGTAGAAGTCACTGGTTCGAATCCAGTATGTCCCACAAAAATTACCCCGATGTTTTATACCTACGTTTTATATTCTTCTAAATTCAATAAAATTTACATCGGTTTTAG
>WGCT01000022.1 GCA_015493625.1 Draconibacterium sp.
GTACAAATGCTTCGGCCGAATCTTTTAATGCTAAACTTAAAGCTTTCAGAGCTACGCAAAGAGGTGTAGTTGATATTGATTTCTTTATTTACAGAGTGGCTAAAATTTATGCCTAAAACATCGCTACTCCACAACTTTTTAAAGTGATCCTATATGCATTTACCGAATAAATATGGCTGTACAGGAGTAAAAAAAGAGAGGGCTTTACTTTCGCAAAACCCCCTCTAACTCTTTTAGTTTCAGTTTTTTAATCCTGTACCCTGGACGGGATTCGAACCCATGACCTACTGCTTAGAAGGCAGTTGCTCTATCCAACTGAGCTACCAAGGCATCCTTATTTTTATGCGGTGCAAAGATAATTTTTAATTAATAATATTCAAATATCAGTTCCTAAAAACCATTGCGCACACTCACTTTTTAACGAAAACAATACACCTAGTTACACCTACCCACATACTATCTTATTATTCAAATAGTTAAGCATCATTAAAAGATAACACCTATTAAAGATTTATTTTGACAACACAAGATTCTGTAGATAAAATAACACGAAAAATTTCTTTTAAAAAATGTCGAAGTACATTGATGCGAAAAGCAATCAGGATAAAACAAAAGCCGCCTCTAAATAACCGACCGGTTTTGTTGAAAAGTAATCCCCAACGATTTTTCGTAAAATTTCAGTTGTTTTAAATCGGGTGTAGTAACCAAACACAACGAGATTCCTTTTCTTCCTGCTCGTGCAGTTCTTCCGCTACGGTGGGTAAAATATTCATTTTTGTCGGGCAACTGATAATGAACAACAAATGCGAGTGCTTCAATATCAATTCCGCGTGCAGCAAGGTCGGTAGCAACCAAAATTCGTATCGATTTGTTTTTAAACGAGCGCATTACTTTATCGCGCTCTTTTTGCAACAGGTCGCCGTGAATTGCATCGGCAGTAATATTTTTAGCAACAAGTTGCAAAGCCAGCTTTTTTGCAACGGCTTTGGTTCGGCAAAATACCACTCCCCTGTTTTCTCCTTCCGATTTTAAAAACCGAATAAGTGTATGTAATTTATCACTCTCTTCGCAAACAACATATTGATGTTCAATATTCCGGTTTATCACATTCTTTCCACTTACCTCGATACGAACTGCATTTTCGGCTAAATGTTTTGCAACAATTTGTTTAATCTCTTTGGGTATAGTAGCCGAAAACAGCCATTTATTTTTAGCCGATTTCAGATAACTCAGTATTTCGTTTAATTCGGTTTTAAAACCCATACTTAGCATCTCGTCGGCCTCGTCTAAAATAACCGTTTCCACACTGCTCAAATCTACTGCTTCACGTTTTAGCAAATCGATGAGTCTTCCCGGAGTGGCTACAACAATATGTGTTGGACGTTTTAAGGCAACAATTTGCCGCTCTATTGGAGCGCCGCCATAAACAGCCTCGGTAAATATTTTTGCCGAATACTTGGTAAAACGGAACAACTGTTTTGCTATTTGCTGTCCCAACTCGCGAGTTGGACACAATATTAATGCCTGCACGTTCTTTTTCCCCGGCTCAATTTTCTGAAGCAGCGGCAATCCGTACGCAGCAGTTTTCCCCGTACCGGTTTGTGCCTGCCCAACAAGGTCGGTATCGGAATTAATTAATATGGGTATTACTTTCTTTTGTATTTCTGTTGGAGTAACAATATTCAGATCGGTTAATCCTTTTATAAATTTTTTGCCAACTCCCAACTCTTCAAAATCTCTCAAAACAGTTATTTTTTATATTTGTTACAAAAGTAGTTTTATTATTTCTATACACTGCAACTTCGAAATAAAGAACCTGTTTTTAGACACATTCGCTTAGCATTCAGCACCCATTTCCCACTTTCCCGTAAATATCGAAACATTTAGAGTAACTTTGTCGCATTATAAAAAAAATATGACATTCGAAGAATTAGAAATTATTAACCCTATTTTAAAAGCACTTACCGCTGAGGGTTACACACACCCGACTCCCATTCAGGAGAAATCGATTCCAAGTTTATTACAACGTAAAGATTTACTGGGGTGTGCACAGACAGGTACAGGAAAAACAGCAGCATTTGCCATTCCTATTTTACAACATTTATACAACGACAATTACCACAATGCACGATATAAAAAAATTAAAGCGCTTGTGGTTACTCCAACACGCGAGTTGGCTATTCAAATTGAAGAAAGTTTTACAAAATATGGGAAGTACACCGGAATTAAAAACACCGTTATTTTTGGCGGAGTAAAACAGGGAGCACAAACACAGGCACTGAAAAAAGGTGTCGATGTCTTAATTGCTACTCCGGGACGATTGCTCGACCTGATTAATCAAGGATTTATTTCGTTGAAAAACGTTGAATATTTTGTACTCGATGAAGCCGACCGCATGCTTGACATGGGTTTTATTCACGACATTAAAAAAATTATTGAACGACTTCCCAAACAGCGACAATCACTATTCTTTTCGGCAACAATGCCATTAGACATCGTAAAACTATCGCAAAAAATATTAGGGAACCCCGAGAAAGTTACTGTAAAACCCGAGCAAACTACTGCCGAGAAAGTGGAACAAGTTGTTTATTTTGTTGGAAAAAGAAACAAACCAAAATTGCTTTCGCACATTTTAAAAACCGAAGAGTATGAATCGGCACTGGTTTTTTCGAGGACAAAATATGGTGCCGATAAAATAGTACGTTTTTTAAAAAAAGCCGGAATACATGCCGAAGCCATTCACGGAAATAAATCGCAGGGAGCACGACAACGAGCCCTTACAAATTTCAAAAGTGGCAACACAAAAGTTTTGGTAGCCACCGATATTGCAGCTCGCGGTATCGATGTAAAAGAGCTCTCGCTTGTAATAAATTTCGATTTGCCAAACATTTCCGAAACCTATGTTCACCGGATTGGAAGAACAGGCCGGGCCGGAGCCAGTGGCTTGGCAATTTCGTTTTGCGATACCGATGAAAAACCTTATTTACGCGACATTCAAAAACTTATCAATCAACGAATTCCTGTTGTTTCCGACCACCCTTTTCCCATCGACAAAAATGACGAGACGCAAAAAATACCTACGCAACAACAAGAGCAAAGACAGCATCAACGGCATCGTCCCAAACGAAAACCAGCCGCACAAAATGGTCAGAAAAAACGAAGCAATAACAACTTCAACCGGCATAAACGGCGTTAATTTCAATTCCATTTTGTAAGCAGAATAAATACTTGTAAGTGAAGATATTTTGTATTAATGCTAAAGAATCTCCAAATCGTTAACACTTTTCTTGATTTTAATCAATTTACAATTATATTTGTTACTCTATAAAAAAACAAATAAGCACTATACGTTGTTACAGCAGCATTCAATCGAGCGAATGAGTCGATTGAAACAACAACCGGGTTGCTTATTCAGAGTTTGAATTAACTCGAAACAGATTTCTTCATTAATAAACAACAATTTGTTTCGTAAAATATATACAATAAAAACGATTTAAAATGAAAGATTATTTTAAGCAATACCCCGATACAAAAGGATTCTTCAAAGAATATGGTGGTGCATTTTTACCTCCCGATTTGCAGGAAGAGATGAATAGAATTACCGATGCTTATCATGCGATTAGCAAGTCGCATAATTTTATTTCGGAACTTCGAAGTATAAGAAAACACTTTCAGGGTCGGCCTACTCCGGTCTACTATTGCAAAAACTTGTCGGCAAAATATGGTGGCCGCATCTACCTGAAACGCGAAGATTTAAACCACTCGGGAGCGCATAAACTAAACCATTGCATGGGCGAAGCATTACTTGCAAAATACCTTGGGAAAAAGAAATTAATTGCCGAAACCGGTGCCGGACAACACGGTGTAGCTTTGGCTACTGCCGCAGCATACTTTGGGCTCGAATGCGAAATACACATGGGCGAAGTAGATATAGCAAAAGAACATCCGAATGTGGTTCGTATGGAGATTTTGGGAACAAAAGTTGTGCCGGTTACGCACGGATTAAAGACATTAAAAGAGGCTGTCGACTCGGCATTCGATGCCTATCTCGCCGATTCAGAAAATAGCCTTTATTGCATCGGTTCGGTAGTTGGACCACATCCGTTTCCAATGATGGTTCGCGATTTCCAACGTGTTGTAGGAATTGAAGCACAAGAGCAGTTTTTTGAAATGACCGGCGAACAGCCCGACCATGTTGTTGCCTGTGTTGGTGGAGGAAGTAATGCTATGGGAATTTTCTCGGGCTTTATTGAAGACGAAGATGTTGAACTTCATGGCGTTGAACCTGCAGGATTATCAGATAAAAATGGAGAACATGCCAGTACAATTACATTCGGGAAACCGGGTATAATTCATGGATTTAAATGTTACCTGCTGCAAGACGAGAAAGGTGAACCTGCTCCTGTTTATTCGGTTGCAAGCGGATTAGACTACCCGGGAGTTGGACCGGAACACAGTATGCTAAAAGACATAAAAAGAGTAAAATACCAACGCGCAAACGACAAAGAAACCATTGATGCTTTTTTTGAATTGAGCCGTTTGGAAGGAATTATTCCTGCTCTCGAAAGTGCACATGCCGTGGCATACGCATTAAAACTTGCCAAAGAAAATCCACAAAAATCAATCTTAATAAATTTAAGTGGAAGGGGCGATAAAGACATCGATTTTGTTGTCGACAAATACGGTCTCCCTAAAGAGTAAAAAAGTTTAATCGAATTAAAAGCCTTCTACAAATAAAGTTGTAGAAGGCTTTTTTATTAACCC
>WGCT01000023.1 GCA_015493625.1 Draconibacterium sp.
CCCTTATACTACTATAGCAACAAGAGCTACTTCAAGCAATTATTCCGATACAGGATTAGCACCGGAAACAACGTATTATTATATCGTAATAGCAAAAGATAAATCAAGTAACAGTTCTGAAAATTCGAATGAAGTATCGGCTACAACAACAACTGATAGGGATACAATTCCTCCGGCAGCCCCAAGTGGTTTGTCGGTAGCTAAAGTGTCAGGTAGGGCGATAAACCTGAATTGGGACGATAATACGGAGGAAGATTTTGATAGTTATACCGTTAAGCGTGCAACAACATCGGGAGGCCCTTATACTACTATAGCAACAGGAGTTACTTCAAGCAATTATTCCGATAAAGGATTAGCACCTGAAACAACGTATTATTATATTGTAATAGCAAAAGATAAATCAAATAACAGTTCTGAAAATTCGAATGAAATATCGGCTACAACAACAGCATTGGAACCACTTCCTGCTCCATACAGTTTTTACGATTTTGAAGAAAATTCAGGTATTTCGGTGGCAGATTCGGGTACACTTCAAAACAACGCCACACTCATCGGCTCCGAAATTGATTGGGCCACAGGAGGAGTTAAAAATTCTGAATCTGAAAAAGACGGATGTGTTCGGATAACCGGCAGTACAAAAACAGGAAGGTCATATGTTAAAGTACCATTTAATAACTTGCATAATTCAAACGACTACACCTTTTCTGCCTGGGTAAAATGGGATACAAACGTTAGTCCTGATTGGGCTTATGTGTTTTGGCAAAACGGTGACGATTCAAATAAAACACGCCATGTAGATATGTGGTGGGATAAACAATATAAAACAGTTTCAACTTCAATGAATGATGAAAATGGTGGTTCTATTAGAATTCGTCCAACAGGGACTACTGTAGATGTTTTTGATGGCAATTGGCATTTGGTTGCCATTACTATGGAGAATGGAACAGATGCCAAATTATGGGTTGATGGAGAGAAAACCGGAGAGGTAACCTCAACTACAAAAGTTGCCATAAATGGTGGCGATGACTTATGGTTAGGAACCATGCCTGATAAAGATCCTGACGGTGTTACAAAAATGGTCGGTTTTATTGATCGGGTAGGTATTTATAACCAAGCCTTAACTTCAGACCAAATGGCTGAGTTATACGTAACCAAGAGTAACTTTGATCCTTCTACCGGAGTAAAAGAGTTAGATAATGCATCAATGTTTAAATTGTATCAGAACACACCTAACCCATTTAGTTCTGAAACTACCATCGCTTATGAACTTAAGCAATCGGGATCTGTAACATTGCAACTGTTTGATATTACGGGTAAGGTTGTTACCACATTAGAACAAAGCAAAAAAGCAGCAGGTCTTTATCAGGTAAAATGGAATGGGTTGAATGCCTCAAAAGATAAAGCTCCAAATGGTATTTATCTGTGTAAATTAAGAGTCGTTTCAAAAAATAAAGTGTTTTATGATGTTAAGAAAATTGTTGTAAAATAAATTTTGTATGAAACGTACTTTAATCCTATCATCAATTGTAGCTGCACTCGGGGGATTCCTATTTGGTTTCGACACAGCAGTTATTTCCGGTACAACCGAATGGTTGCAACAAGTTTTTGATTTAAGCTCACTCGAACTGGGATTTACCGTTGCCAGTGCACTCATTGGAACAATTATCGGGGCAATGTTTATTGGCCCCTTTACCGATAAATATGGACGACGATATATGCTTTTTATCCTTGCCGTTTTCTATTTCATTTCAGCTCTTGGTTCAGGGCTTGCATGGAACTGGTACAGCTTTCTGATTTTCCGCTTTATTGGCGGATTAGCAGTTGGTGGAGCTTCGGTGGTTTCGCCTATGTATATTGCAGAAATATCTCCTGCTCAATATAGAGGCAGGCTGGTTGCCGTTGCACAGCTAAATATTGTATTCGGAATTATGATAGCCTATTTTACAAATTATATTATTGCCGGAATGAACCTTGGAGAAGTAGAGTGGCGTTGGATGCTAATAATAGAAGCTGTTCCCGCAGCACTGTTTTTTATATTTCTTTTTACAACCCCCAGAAGTCCGCGTTGGCTTATTGCAAAAAATATTGTTGATGAGGCGAGAATCGTACTCGAAAAATGTGGAACCGATTCCGGTAATATCGAGAAGGAAATAATAGATATACAGAACTCTCTCTCATCCGAAAAACAGAAAAAACGAGAACCGCTATTTATAAAAAAATACAAAAAACCGATTTTGCTTGCTATTGCCATTGCTGCCTTTAATCAGTTGTCAGGTATCAATGCAATTCTCTATTATGCCCCGCATATTTTTACAATGGCAGGTTTTGGTAAGGGAGCATCACTTATGAGTTCATTTGGTGTTGGAGGTGTGATGTTTCTGTTTACTATTGCAGCATTACTTGTAATGGATAGTATGGGCAGAAAAAAGATTATGATTATTGGCTCTATCGGATATATTGTCAGTCTGGGGGCAATTGCATATACATTTCTTACTAACGACCCGGATAATTTCAGTAAAGAAGGTAGCATTACAGTTCTTGTCGGGTTACTCGTTTTTGTTGCAGCACATGGTTTTGGACAGGGCTCGGTAATATGGGTTTATCTTAGCGAAATATTCCCAAATAAAGTACGCGGAAGAGGCCAGTCTCTTGGAACATCGGTGCATTGGATTGTAGCAGCCACAACTTCTTGGACTTTTCCTTTTTTTACCGAAAAATTGGGTGGGTACACATTTGTTATTTTCACACTTTTCATGGTGCTGCAGTTGGTTTGGGTGCTCAAAGTAATGCCTGAAACCAAAGGTATTTCTCTTGAGGATATGGAGAAAAAATTGGGAATTGATTATTAATTGTGACGATTTACTTTGTCTGAGAACAAACAGTCACGCATTTAAATAGACCTTGCGCGACGAATTGACGGCACTTCAAAGAAACTATAAAATAAATAAGATATGCGAATCAATTTAAACCATTTTCTGTTTTCAACTTTTGTGATACTAACATTCCTGTCGATTAGTTGTTCTCAGGACACAAAACAAACAAAGGTAAACAACCCTCGTGCACACAAGATAAGGGTCATTCACACTTCCGATCTTGTACGTGACGATGAGAACACTCTTGTAAGACTGCTTCTCTTCTCTAACGATCAGGAGATTCTTGGGATACATTCCAGCGCATCCCCATGGTCGGATACAGGAATAATAAAAAAGGTGTTTCGCCACATCGATCTCTATGAGAAAGTATATCCGAATCTGAAAAAACACGACCCCTCATATCCTTCCCCCGAATACCTTAGAAGCATTACAATGCCGGGAAATGAAGTGCCCAATGATTACATGACCGACACTCCCGGTTCTTTGCATATTAAAGATGTCCTTCTCGATCATTCAAACGATGAACCGGTTTGGGTTGCCTGCTGGGGAGGACCGGCCACGGTTACGGCTGCATTACGATTTATTAATGATCATCACCCCGAAGAAAAAGAGTATGTGGCAAAAAAACTACGGATATATTTTGTTGGGCGACAGGAAGGAGCTGGGGATACTTACCAAAAAGAACAACCTTGTATGGATTATATCAATTCACATTATCAGCCATTGCCTCAGATGCTTACCTGCGAGATGTACAATTATATGAATTACTGGGGAGATACAGGATTTTGGTTCAACAATGTGCAATACTCAACGAAGGAATGGGTGGAAAATAATTATAACAAAGGGAACGGCCCTTTATGTGATGATTTTGAGTATTACGATACTGGAGACTGCGATGGCGATGCTCCGGCAATGCTCCATATTTTAGGTGATTATTATGGGCTTCGGAGTACTGAAGCCCCTTCTTACGGGGGCTGGGGGTCTCGCTTTTCAAGAACCGTAAACAATGATAACCGGTTTGTGAACTGGGATGAAAAAGATTTAAATCCCCATTATGTTGCCGATGCTTATTCCGGCGATACAATTACCCGCAACTGGTCTCAAAAAATGTGCTATTCAGGCGCAAGGTGGGACGATGATATTCAGAACGAACTTGCTGTACGGGCATCGTGGTGTGTAAAAGATTATGCCGAAGCCAACCATCCTCCTGTTGTAAACTTAACTGTTCCGCAAGATATTAGTGTCACACCCGGACAAAAAATAAATTTAAGCTGCACTGCATCTGACCCCGACGGAGATAGTTTAAAATATCATTGGTGGCAATATAAAGAAGCTGGTACTTCAACGGCAACAATAACAATAAACAGTGCAGAAACTCCGGAAGCTTCATTTATTTGTCCCGATGATCCCGGGAAAACAATTCACGTAATACTTGAAGTGCAGGATAACGGCAAAGGACATCCGCTTACAAGATATGCTAGATTAATAATTACTGTTAAATCACTAAAATGATAAAACTATATTCTGTTCCTATGAAAACATTATTATTAATAATCAAATAAATAATATTAAAATGAAAGTAGAAAGAAGCGTACAAAATCCAATTATTTTACCTGACAATGTAAAAGCATCAAGAGACGATTTTGAGGTGCATTATGTTATGAATTGCGGCGTTACTAGATTTGAAGGTGATGTTTTATTATTATTGCGTGTTGCAGAAACACCAATTAACAATGACCCTAATGTTGCTTTGGCACCTTATTTTAATGAAGAATCTGGAAAGGTTGAAGTGAAATCATTTGACAAAAACGACGAGCGCATCAAGTTTGACGACCCTCGTTTTATTGAAGCTCCCTGGGACAGGATTCTCACAACCATATCGCATTTAAGAGTAGCTCGAAGCAAAGATGGTATTAACTTCGAAGTAGAAGATTCACCAGCTATGTATCCTGCAAATAAATATGAGGAGTTTGGAATTGAAGACCCACGTATTACAAAACTTGGAGATACTTACTATATCAATTATAGTTCTTGCGCAAGTATTGGGGTAACTACCTGCCTGGCAACTACTAAAGATTTTAAAAACTTTGAGCGTAAAGGTGTAATATTTACACCGGACAACAAAGATGTTGCTATTTTTCCTAAAAAAATAAATAATAAATATGTGGCGCTTTGCCGTCCGGCTTCAGCAGAATATAAAAAAAGGGAAATCTGGATTTCGGAATCTTCAGACCTTGTAGGATGGGGAAATCACAAACAACTGGTGTCTGTAAATGAAACAGAATGGGATAATGGAAGAATTGGATGTAGTGCCGTGCCGTTTTTAACAGAAAAAGGCTGGGTAGAAATATATCATGCTGCTGATGAAAACGACCGTTATTGCCTGGGTGCACTGATAATGGATAAAGACGACCCTACTAAAATTCTTGCAAAATCGTCAAAACCAATCATGGAACCTACTGCATCGTATGAGAAATGGGGATTTTACGGTCCGGTTATATTTTTATGCGGATGCTTAGTGGAAGATAATACTGTAAAACTTTATTATGGTGCAGCTGATACTTCTGTTTGTTATGCCGAAATTAAGTTAGATGACATATATTCAGAATTGAATTATTATTAACAATTAGGTTAAAAGTTGCCTGATAATTATTATGGGCGACTTTTAATTATTTTTTATAATTAAAAACTATGCTGAGCATCAAAAATGAAGTTAACCATTTCAATTCCTACCCCAAAAGTATGCGGTATTTATTGTTTGCAAATTTACTGTATGCGTTTGTACTACCGGTAATTGAACTGTTTGTTGGAGCATACATTGTTTCTCCGCCTGATGGAACAATTGAACTTACATTTGCAGAAAAGCAACAAAACATAAACTTCTATCTATACTACCAATTTGCTGTTTATCTTGGTATTCCACTCTTTTTTGTAGTTAATGGTTTTTTATTGCGAAAAATTAAAGTTGCCAAATTGTATTCGTTTGGAGTGTTGCTTAGTGGTGTTTCAATGGCATTAATGATGGCTTTTGACAGTATTAGTAACATGGGTGTTATAATAGCCGGATTAATTATGGGAGCTTCATATGGGTTTTATTGGGCAAACCGTGATCTTATGTCGTTAGATGTAACAAACGATAGC
>WGCT01000024.1 GCA_015493625.1 Draconibacterium sp.
ATATATATAAGATAGAAGACCTTAGGTTACGTATTGGAACAACACTCTTCCTGCTGCTTATTTACAGGCTGGGAGCATTTGTTTCATTACCCGGAATCGATCCTGCCCAGTTACAAAACCTGCAGTCGCAAACTTCAGGCGGACTTCTTGGGCTGATTAACATGTTCTCGGGAGGAGCATTTGGTCAGGCATCTATATTCGCACTGGGAATTATGCCATACATTTCTGCCTCAATTGTAATTCAATTAATGGGAATTGCTGTACCCTACTTCCAGAGGTTGCAGAAAGAGGGTGAGTCAGGAAGAAGGAAAATAAATCAGATTACACGGTATTTAACCGTACTAATCTTAATTCCACAGGCATCGGCTTATTTAGCCAATCTTAATGTTCAGTTACCCGATACGGCTTTTGCAATGACCGGAGTATGGTTTACCATCCCGTCTATTGTAATATTAACTGCCGGATCGATGTTCGTTCTCTGGTTAGGAGAACGCATTACCGATAAAGGAATTGGTAACGGTATCTCGCTCATTATTATGATTGGTATTATTGCCCGGTTACCCCGTGCAGTTGTACAGGAATTCGCTTCCCGTATTAACCAGCAAGGTGGTGGACTGGTAATGTTCCTGGTAGAGTTTGTTATTCTTTTCGTTGTATTTATGGCCTCTATTCTGCTGGTTCAAGGAACCCGCCGAATTCCGGTTCAATATGCAAAACGAATTGTTGGTAACAAACAATACGGTGGTGTACGTCAGTACATTCCTCTGAAAGTTAACGCTGCAGGCGTAATGCCCATTATTTTTGCTCAAGCAATAATGATGGTTCCAATTACAATTGTTGGCGTTGCAAACTCTGAAAATCTCCGTGGTGTTGCGGCTGCTCTTTCTAACATCACAGGGCTTTGGTACAATCTGTTACAATTTTTATTAGTGGTTGCTTTTACCTATTTTTATACGGCAATTACCATTAATCCAACACAAATGGCAGAAGACATGAAGAAAAATGGCGGATTTATTCCCGGAGTTAAACCCGGAAAAAGAACCGTTGAATTTCTCGACACAGTAATGTCGAGAATTACGTTGCCGGGGTCAATATTCCTCGGGTTAGTAACAATACTTCCTGCTTTTGCCATGATGATGGGAATCAACCAGTCGTTCGCCTATTTTTATGGAGGAACATCGCTGCTTATTCTCGTTGGAGTTGTATTAGATACATTACAGCAAATTGAAAGTCACCTGTTAATGCGCCATTACGACGGTCTGATGCAATCGGGCCGAATTAAAGGACGCCCGGGTGGAGGAATGTAGAGAGTTGGTAAATTAACGTAGATTATTACACTTATTGTTTAACTAAAGAAATTATAAAACTAATTTTTTATGGCAAAACAGCCTTCCATAGAGCAAGATGGTACGATAATAGAAGCATTATCGAATGCAATGTTTAGAGTTGAGTTGGAAAACGGGCATGTTATTACAGGCCATATCTCCGGCAAAATGAGAATGCATTATATTAAAATTTTGCCCGGTGATAAGGTAAAAGTGGAGATGTCTCCGTACGATTTAACCAAAGGTAGAATTACATTTAGATATAAAAACTAAAGATTTTTAAAATGAAAACTCGTGTTTCAATTAAGAAACGTAGCGCCGACTGCAAGATAATTCGCAGAAAGGGACGTTTATATGTGATTAATAAAAAGAACCCTAAGTTTAAACAACGTCAGGGATAATTAATCTGTAAAAAAGTAAAATTTATGGCACGTATTGTTGGTGTTGATATTCCAAATAATAAAAGAGGTGAGATAGCACTTACCTACATTTATGGTATTGGTCGCAGCAGAGCAAACACTATCTTAAAAGAAGCTGGTGTTGGAAAAGACCTGAAGGTACAAGAGTGGAACGACGAACAGTTTGCAGCTGTTCGTGAAGTAATTAACGACAACTTTAAAGTTGAAGGAGAATTACGTTCCGAAGTTCAAATGAGTATAAAACGGTTAATGGACATTGGCTGTTACCGAGGTATTCGTCATCGTATCGGGTTACCGGTGCGCGGGCAAAGTACAAAGAACAATGCTCGTACCCGTAAAGGGAAACGTAAAACTGTTGCTAATAAGAAAATGGCCACTAAATAAGGGATTTAAATTATGGCAAAAAAGACAGGATCAAGTAGAAAAAGAGTTGTTGTTGTTGAAGCTAATGGAATGGCTCACATTCACTCTTCTTTCAACAATATCATCGTTACGCTGACTAACATGAATGGCGAAGTCATCTCATGGTCGTCGGCTGGAAAGAAAGGATTCCGCGGTTCCAAAAAGAACACACCCTATGCAGCACAAGTTGCTTCAGAAGAGTGTGCAAAAACTGCTTATGACCTTGGACTTCGTAAAGTAAAAGTATTCGTTAAAGGGCCTGGCAACGGGCGTGAATCGGCAATCAGAGCTTTAGCCTCAATAGGCATACAAGTTACTGAAATTGTTGATGTAACTCCGCTTCCACACAATGGTTGTAGACCTCCAAAACGACGTCGTGTTTAATTTTTAAAAGAAAAAGGTTATGGCAAGATATAGAGGACCAAAATCTAAAATAGCTCGTAAATTCGGCGAACCGATATTCGGCCCCGATAAAGTATTCGAACATAAAAACTATCCTCCGGGCATGCACGGATTGTCCGCTAAGAGGAGAAAAAAATCGGAATACGGAGAACAGCTAAAAGAAAAGCAAAAAGCAAAATATACTTATGGTGTATTAGAAAGACAATTCCGTGGGCTCTTTAAAAAAGCTTCGGCTTCAAAAGGAGTAACCGGTGAAGTATTGTTACAATTGCTCGAATCGCGATTGGACAATGTCGTATTTCGCATGGGTATAGCTAAATCACGAGGTGCTGCTCGTCAGTTTGTTACGCACAAACACATTACTGTAAACGGAAAAGTAGTAAACATTCCATCGTATTCGGTTAAACCGGGCGACATTATTGCCGTTCGCGAAAAATCAAAATCGTTGGAAGAAATTACGACCTCATTGCAATCGCACCGGAGTAATCAATACGAATGGTTAGAGTGGAACGGCGAACAAATGGCCGGAAAATTCCTTAACCGTCCGGAACGCGAGGAAATACCTGAAAACATTAAAGAGCAACTTATCGTAGAGTTGTATTCAAAATAATAAATTTACAGCGATTATTATGGCAATATTAGCATTCCAAAAGCCTGACAAGGTGATAATGTTAGAATCCGATGATAAATTCGGAAAATTTGAATTCCGCCCACTGGAGCCGGGATATGGTATTACAATTGGTAATGCACTTCGCCGAATCCTTTTATCGTCGCTCGAAGGTTATGCAATTACAACTGTAAAAATTGAAGGCGTTGAACACGAATTCGCTACGATTAAGGGAGTTATTGAAGATGTAACAGAGATTATTCTTAACCTTAAACAAATCCGTTTCAAAAATGAAGTGGATGATTTCGATAGCGAAAAAGTTTCTATTTCGTTAACCGGACAGGAAGAATTTACCGCCGGCGACATTAACAAATTTATGACCGGATTCAGAGTTCTGAACCCCGAGTTAGTAATTTGCAGAATGGAACCCGACGTTAAACTTCAAATTGAGTTAACCATCGACAAAGGACGTGGATATGTTCCTTCCGTTGAGAATACGCCGGCTGAAGCCGAATTTGGTGTTATTCCAATCGATTCAATTTTCACTCCCATTAAAAAGGTGAAATATGCAGTCGAAAACTACCGTGTAGAACAAAAAACCGATTACGAAAAATTGGTATTTGAAATCTCAACCGACGGTTCAATACAACCAAAAGAAGCTTTAAAAGAAGCAGCAAAAATTCTAATTTATCACTTTATGTTATTCTCCGACGAAAAGATTACACTCGATTCAGACGAGAAATTTGCAAACGAAGAGTTCGACGAAGAAGTACTTCATATGCGTCAGTTGTTAAAAACTAAATTGGTCGACATGGACTTGTCGGTTCGAGCATTAAACTGTTTGAAAGCCGCCGATGTGGATGCATTGGGAGATTTAGTTACCTACAACCGCAACGATTTGCTTAAATTCAGAAACTTCGGTAAAAAATCACTTACCGAACTCGACGACCTTCTGGATAACATGGGGCTGAATTTTGGAATGGATATTTCGAAATATAAACTAGACAAGGAGTAAGACGCAATGAGACATAATAAGAAATTTAATCATTTAGGCCGTAAAACGGCACACCGTAAAGCAATGTTGGCAAACATGGCAAGTTCTCTTATTATCCATAAGAGAATTACAACCACAGTTGCCAAAGCAAAAGCATTACGCATGTACGTTGAGCCACTGATTACAAAATCGAAAAAAGATTCGACTCACTCTCGAAGAGTGGTATTTAGCTATTTACAAGACAAAGAGGCTGTTTCTGAATTATTCAGAGAGGTGTCGTTAAAAATAGCCGACCGCCCGGGAGGATACACACGTATTTTAAAAACCGGTAACCGTTTAGGCGACAATGCCGAAATGTGCATTATCGAGTTGGTAGATTACAACGAAGCAATGCTAGCTGCTAAAGAAGAAGCTGCTGCACCTAAAAAACGTCGTTCGCGTCGTGGTGGAGCTAAAAAAGCTGCTCCTGCTGCCGCTACCGAAAAAGTTGTTGAAGAAGCAAAAACCGAGGAAGTTGCCGAGGAAAAAGCTGCTGAAACAAAAGCAGAAGAGGTTGCCAAAGAAAATACCGAAGAGCCTAAAGCAGAAAAGAAAGATTCTGCTGAAGAG
>WGCT01000025.1 GCA_015493625.1 Draconibacterium sp.
AACCCGAAGATCTACAAGGCACAACATTATTTCTCATATCCGATATTTCGAGTTTTATAACCGGCATAGTAGTTCCTGTTGACGGTGGATACAGTGCTTTTGGAGGAGTTTAATTTTTTTTAAATGAATTAAAACAATAGTTAAAAAATGAGTATAGAATTAAAAAAAGAGTGTAAATATTCGATGTTGGTTCCAACAAGTATGGGAATCAGAATTACACCCGACAACGGACAGCCGGTACATGCCAGCGATAAATTTACAATGTACGCAACTAGCGCCGAAACAAACGTAGCAAGTATTCCTTCCTACCTCGGATTGCCAACAAAAGTGTTAACCGCATTTGTAAAAGGAAGTCCGATTGCACAATTTATAAAAAGCAACCTGAAGGCACGCCACATGGATTACGAAGGCCCCGAAAAGGAGCAGGAAAATCCCTGGGGATACCGTCATCAGATTAATATTGCCGACAGCGGTTACGGTTCGCGCGGACCTCGTGTTTTTAACGACCGTGCCGGCGAAGTGGGACGTTCTTTAAACGTAAAAGACTTTGACCTTGAAAGAATATTTGGCGAAGAGGGAGTTCAAATTGTTCACCTTTCAGGCTTGATTGCTGCACTATCGCCCGAAACAAGCGAGTTTTGTTTAAATATTGCAAGAGCTGCAAAAAAGCACGGAACAAAAATCTCTTTCGATTTAAATTACCGCGCATCGTTTTGGAAAGGGCGCGAAGAAGAACTTCATAGAAATTTTAAAGAGATCGCATCGGTATCTGACATATTAATTGGTAACGAAGAGGACTTTCAACTCTGTTTTGGAATTGAAGGACCTGCAGCAGGTGGCTCGGGACTTAAAGCAAAAATAGAAGGTTTCAAAGGTTTAATTACACGCGTAAAAGAGTCGTTTCCGAATGCCTCTGTTTTTGCTACAACACTGCGCGAAGTAGTAAATGTAAACGAACATTTGTGGGGCGCAATTATGTTGGAAGGCGAAAACTGGCACGTTGTTGAACCACGTTCAATCAGAGTGCTCGACCGCATTGGCGGCGGCGACGGTTTTGTTGGCGGAATGTTATACGGAATATTAAAAGAGTGGGAACCCGAAAAATGGCCACAATTTGGCTGGGCAACAGGTGCCATGGCAACAACATTTTTAACCGATTATGCACAACCCGCCGACGAAGAACAGGTTTGGAGCATTTGGGGTGGTAACGCCAGAGTAAAAAGATAAGCTCTTAATATAATCTTTCGCATAGTGACTATTTTGAGCAAAAATCCCCGGCAAAATTGCCGGGGATACTATTAAAATATAAAATAGATAAAATGATTTACTACGAAAACGGCTCTATTAATACTTCGCTTTCGGCAGAAGACCTGAAACAGGGAATATTTGAAGCACTAAAAAAAATAGGCAACAAACAAAAAGTCCTCGCCATTCCTCCCGATTATACACGATTACCGTCGCGTGCAGGAGAATTAACAGAGTTCACGTGGGAGTATTTTGGCAATAAACTTACCGATATTTTACCTGCGTTGGGCACACACACGCCCATGACCGACGACCAAATCAGTCATATGTTTGGCAAAACTCCGCGCAACTTATTTCGCGACCACGACTGGCGCAACGACGTAATTACATTGGGAACTGTTCCTGCTGAATTTGTAAAAGAGGTGTCGGAGGGAGCAGTTGAATACACCTGGCCGGCACAAGTAAATAAACTTTTGGTTGAAGGTGATTTCGACCTGATTCTTTCAATTGGGCAAGTTGTGCCACACGAAGTTGTGGGGATGGCAAACTACAACAAAAATGTTTTTGTGGGAACCGGCGGTGCCGAAGGAATTAATAAAAGCCACTACATTGGCGCAGCTTACGGAATGGAAAAAATGATGGGACATGCGGACACTCCTGTTCGTAAAATTTTCAATTATGCTTCCGAAAATTTCTCGAATCACCTGCCAATTGTTTATGTACAAACTGTTGTTGGACTAAACAAACAAGGCGAGCTTCAAACCTACGGACTGTTTATTGGCGACGATTATTCTGTTTTCGATAAAGCAGCAAAACTGTCGTTGCAGGTTAATTTCGAGATGCTCGATAAACCAATAAAAAAAGCTGTAGTATGGCTCGACCCAACCGAATTTAAAAGTACGTGGCTTGGTAATAAAAGTGTGTACCGAACTCGTATGGCACTTGCCGACGGCGGCGAGCTAATTGTTTTAGCTCCTGCTTTAATAGAGTTTGGCGAGGATAAAGAGATTGACAAATTAATTAGAAAATATGGCTATTTCGGAACTCCACACACATTAAAACTTGTGGAAGAGAACGAAGATTTAAGAAATAACCTCAGTGCTGCGGCACACCTAATTCATGGCTCGTCCGAAGGTCGTTTCAGCATTACTTATTGTCCGGGGAAAGGAAGCGACAACCTCACTCGAAAAGAGATTGAAAGTGTTGGTTTTAACTATGCCGATTTCGATGAAATGACAGAAAAATACAATCCCGAAACATTAAAAGAGGGCGAAAATATTATGCCCGACGGCGAGGAAGTATTTTACATCTCAAACCCTGCACTTGGACTTTGGGCTTTTAAAGACAGATTTAATTACTAATGCAACTTGTTTGAAAATTTACCACAATAGGCACAGTAGAACACATTAGAAAAACTATGTGAACGAATGTAACTAAAATCATAATTGAAATAAAACAATGATTAAATGGGGGATAATAGGAGTTGGTAATGTTACTGAGGTTAAAAGCGGGCCGGCCTTTTATAAAACCGAAGGTTCGGAACTCGTTGCCGTAATGCGTCGCAATGCCAAAAAAGCAGCCGATTACGCCAAACGCCACAACGTAGCCAAATGGTTTTCTGATGCGTCGGAATTAATTAACTCCACCGAAATAGATGCCGTTTATATTGCCACCCCACCCGACTCGCACGCCCGATATGCAATTGAAGCAATGCGAGCCGGCAAGCCCGTTTATGTCGAAAAACCGATGGCACGAAATTTTGCCGAATGCCGGGAGATGCTAAAAGTATCGGAAGAGACCGGAATGCCAATTTGGGTTGCCTACTACCGGCGCACTTTACCGGCATTTCTGAAAGCAAAAGAACTAATTGAAACAGGAGCAATTGGCAAACCGCTGATGGTAATTATTAAATTGTATAAACAAGCTGCCGAGCGTAACCAAAGCATTGAGGAGATGCACTGGCACGTTTTCCCTGAAATTGCAGGCGCGGGTCACTTTTTCGATTTAGCCTCGCACCAGTTCGATTTCCTCGATTTTATTCTCGGCGAAGTGACCGAAGTAAAAGGGAACGCCAAAAACCTCGTGAGTTTATACCCGGCAGAAGACACTGTTTCAGGAACTTGGACTCACAAATCGGGAGTAGTTGGTACGGGTAGCTGGTGTTTTGTGGTGGATAAAAATTCTGAAGTTGATAAAATTGAAATTATAGGAGAAAAAGGAAAAATCACACTCCCCTGTTTTTCGCCACCTGGAATTTTAAAAATAGAAACTTCGGATGGAATAAGAAATATGACATTTGAAAATCCTCAGCATGTTTCGCAAAATCTCGTTCAACAAGTTGTAAATGAATTAGAAGGAGTTGAAAAATGTGTGAGCACTGGTGTTTCAGCAGCACGTTCTAGTTGGGTACTTGAGGAGATGGTTAAGGGGTATTATTTAATGGTGATTGATAGTGATTGATAGTGATTAGTTGCAAAACAATGAATCTCTACAA
>WGCT01000026.1 GCA_015493625.1 Draconibacterium sp.
AGACAGATTTATTACAGTAATTTTTTACATTTGTTGAACGATGAAAAAAATCGATGAATTAAGCGAAGCAAAAATTGGTAAGTTGTTGCTGAAATATTTTATTCCGGCATTTATTGGTATTTTTGCCAATACACTTTACAATATTGTCGACCGTATTTTTATTGGTCAGGGGGTTGGTGCCGAGGCACTCTCCGGTATCTCAATTATATTTCCTGTAATGTTGATAATGATGGCATTTGGAATGTTAATCGGTATTGGTACCGGCGTTTACGTTTCAATAAACTTAGGGAAAAAAGATTTTGATGGCGCGGAAAAAACACTTGGCACGGGTTTCCTTTTTATGATGGTTACTTCGGCCGTAATTATGGTGGTTATCTACCTTTTAAAGGTGCCAATTCTTCGTTCGTTTGGTGCAACCGAAGAGACTTTCCAATATGCAAACGACTACCTCGATATTATTCTGGGTGGTGTCTTTTTTATGGTAATCGGGTTTTCGTTAAACAATGTAATTCGTTCAGAGGGCAATGCTAAAATAGCAATGGTTTCTATGATTCTTAGCTCGATTACCAACCTTATTCTCGATCCTATTTTTATTTTTGGATTTGGAATGGGTGTGAAAGGAGCTGCTTATGCAACCATTATTTCAATGTTTGTTTTAATGGTGTGGGTACTTTTACACTTCCGAAGCAAACGGGCAGTAATTTTACTTCGGGGACGAAATATTCGAATTAACTGGAAAATATTGGGGCAGATTGTTGCCATTGGAATGGCTCCTTTTTCGATGCAAATTGCCAACAGTTTTGTACAAGGATTAATAAACAAACAACTTATTATTTACGGTGGCGACCTTGCTGTTGGCGCAATGGGAATTATTAACTCGGTGGCCATGCTTGTGGTAATGTCTATTATTGCACTGAATATGGCATCGCAACCCATTATCGGGTTTAATTTCGGTGCCAAATCGGTTAGCCGGATTCGCGAAACTTTGCGAATATCGCTCACTGCAGCTACCGTAATTGCCATTGTGGCTTTTGTTGTTACCGAGGCAATTCCGGGGACTATTATAAAACTGTTTAATAGCGATAGTGAAGAGCTTTATACCATTACAATTCGTGGTTTGCGATTGATGCTTTTGGCTCTTCCAATTGTTGGATTTCAAATTGTTGCTTCCAACTTTTTCCAAGCAGTGGGGAAAGCAAAATTAGCTATGTTTGCCACACTGTTTCGTCAAATTATCGGTTTAATTCCGCTATTGCTGGTGTTGCCAGGGTTTTGGGGAATAGATGGGATTTGGTTGTCGTACCCCATTTCCGATTCGATGTCGGCAATTGTTGTGGGACTTATTTTATGGCGCGAGTGGAAGCGGTTGCCCGAGAGTGTAGGGAAAGTATAAATTTATTTCTTTGAATTTATGTGATTATAATTTTTCTCTTAACGCTTCTCCTGTATACGAGTTTTTAATTTTTACAAGATTTTCGGGAGTGCCTTCGAAAACAACTTTACCACCAGTTTCACCACCTTCCGGGCCAAGGTCGATAATCCAGTCGGCCGATTTAATAATCTCCAAATTGTGCTCGATAATAATTATTGAGTGCCCGCGCGAGATAAGTGCATGAAACGAATCGAGTAGTTTTTTTATGTCGTGAAAATGGAGTCCTGTGGTTGGTTCATCGAAAATAAACAGGGTAGGAGAGTCTTTCTCTTTTGCCAGAAACGAGGCCAGTTTTACACGTTGGCTTTCACCCCCGGAAAGAGTGTTCGAACTTTGCCCCAGTTTAATGTATCCTAACCCTACATCTTGCAACGGTTTTAACCGTTTTGTTATCTTTTTTTCGGTTGAACTTTCTCCTGTTGAAAAGAGTTCAACTGCCTGATTAACAGTCATGTTTAGAATGTCGTCGATGTTTTTGTCTTTATAACGAACATCGAGAATCTCCTCTTTAAAACGTTTTCCTCCGCAGCTTTCGCAAAGCAGATAAACATCGGCAAGGAACTGCATCTCCACTTTAATTGTCCCTTCGCCCTGACATTCGTCGCACCGGCCACCATCAACATTAAACGAAAAATGCGATGGTTTCAACCGTAAAACTTTTGCTGCCTGCTGGCTGGCAAAAAGCTTTCTAATTTCGTCGTATGCTTTTAAGTAGGTAACCGGATTCGACCGCGATGATTTCCCTATTGGATTTTGATTGATAAACTCAATGGCGGTTATCATTTTGTAATCGCCCAGAATTGCATCATGTTCTCCGGTTCGCTCGCCATAACCACCCAGTATTTTTGTCATTCCGGGGGCAAGAATTTTCGATACCAGCGACGATTTTCCGGAGCCGCTTACACCGGTTACAACAGTAATGGTATTTAGCGGGAATTTAACATTTATGTTTTTCAGGTTGTTTTCGCGCGCTCCAATTATTTCAATTGAGTTGGTCCATTTTCTTCGCTGTTTAGGTGTCTCAATTTTTTCTTCGCCTGAAAGGTATTTTGTGGTTAAACTTTTAGGCTTTTTGTGAAGTTCGGCATGCGTTCCCTGAAAGACAACTTCACCGCCGTGTATTCCTGCAAATGGGCCAATATCGATAATCTCGTCGGCAGCGCGGATAATTTCTTCATCGTGTTCGACCACAATTACCGTATTGCCAATTTTTTGTAAGCGGCGTAAAACTTTTATTAACCGGCCGGTGTCGCGCGAGTGCAATCCAATACTCGGTTCGTCAAGAATATAGAGTGACCCCACCAGACTGCTACCTAGCGATGTGGCTAAATTTATACGCTGCGACTCTCCTCCCGACAATGTTGATGAAAGACGATTTAGCGTTAGATACCCCAATCCCACATCGGTAAGAAATTCGATGCGGTTATTAATTTCAATTAAAATACGTTTGGCAATTTCAGTGTCGTAGGTCGACAGAACCAACTTTTTAAAGAATAGTTGTAATTCGGAAACAGGCATTAAAACCAGCTCTTGCAACGATTTGCCTCCTACTTTTACGTACCCTGCCTCTTTTTTTAACCGGCTGCCTTTACAGGCAGGACAAACGGTTTTGCCACGGTAGCGCGAAAGCATAACGCGATATTGAATTTTATAACTGTTCTCTTCGAGGTATTTGAAAAAGCGATTTAACCCATCGAAATGTTCGTTGCCGGTCCAAAGTAAAAACCGTTGCTCTTCGGTTAATTCATAAAAAGGCTTATGAATGGGAAAATTGAACTTTTCGGCTGAATATATCAGCTTGTTTTTCCATTCGCTCATCTTTTCTCCTTTCCAACAAGCAATTGCATCTTGGTAAATAGAGAGCGATTTATTTGGAATAACAAGGTCTTCATCAATCCCTATAACTTTTCCGTACCCTTCGCAAACCGGACAAGCACCAACCGGATTGTTAAAGCTGAACATGTGTACAGTCGGTTCTTCAAACTCAATTCCGTCGGCTGTAAAAAGATTTGAAAATGTGTGTGAGGTAGTTTCTTTACCAAAAATCTTAACCCGGCATTCGCCATGTCCTTCAAAAAAAGCTGTTTGAACCGAGTCGGCAATCCTGCTCTGTGTGTCTTCATCGTTATTTGTCGAAATTCGGTCGATAATGAGGTGGCTGCTTTTTAAAGCCGCTTCTTTGGGTTTGCTTTCAAGCAGTTCATCAATCCGTTTTATTTCACCGTTAATTTCGAGGCGTGTAAAACCCTGTTGCATTAACAATTCGGCTTCCTGCAAAACGGTTCGGTTATTTTTTTGAAGGAGTGGAGAGGTAATAATTAATCGTGTACCCGGGTCGAAAGAGTTTATAAAGTCAACTACATCGGTAACGCGTTGTCGGGTTACAATCTTTCCGGTAACCGGTGAGATTGTTTTCCCAATTCGGGCAAAAAGGAGTTTTAAATAATCGTAAATTTCAGTCGATGTTCCTACCGTTGACCGTGGATTTCGTGTGTTTACTTTTTGTTCTATTGCAATTGCCGGCGGAATTCCTTTAATAAAATCTACTTCGGGCTTGTTAATTCTGCCCAAAAACTGACGGGCGTACGAAGAAAGACTCTCTACATAGCGTCGCTGTCCTTCGGCAAAAAGTGTGTCGAATGCCAACGACGATTTTCCCGATCCGGAAACACCGGTTATTACAATAAGCTTATTTAGAGCGATTTGGAGGTCTATAT
>WGCT01000027.1 GCA_015493625.1 Draconibacterium sp.
ACTGGTGCGCAGTATGGATAGAATAAGATAGTTATAAAGCACTGCAAGGTTAGCTGAAACAATATTAAAATCTCATATCATAACTTATGAAAGCAATGATTTTTGCCGCAGGCCTCGGAACCCGCTTGTTGGAAACTACTTCCGACAAACCAAAAGCGTTGGTCGAAATTGGCGGGAAAACATTGCTGCAACGAGTTATTGAAAAACTTCGCAACGAAGGAGTTACTGGGGTGGTGGTTAATGTACATCACTTCTCCGCGTTGGTTGTCGATTATCTGTCGGCAAACGATTTCGGAATTCCGGTTTACATCTCAAACGAAACAGACAGACTGCTCGATACCGGTGGCGGTTTAAAAAAAGCAGCTTCGTTTTTTAACGATAATTCACCTATTTTACTTTATAATGTCGATATTTTGAGTTCGCTGAATGTTGAAAAAGTAAAAGCCGAACACCTGAAATCGGGGGCATTGGCAACGCTGGTTGTCCGAAATCGTTCCACGCAACGCTATTTGAAATTCAACAACGAACAACGACTTACCGGCTGGTTGAATAAAAAAACGGGAGAGACAAAAATAGCTGTTCCCGGGAGTTTTGAAAATTCTGTGGAGATGGCATTTAGCGGAATCCATATCGTTCAACCCGAAATAGTAGATTTAATGCCCGACAAAGAACGGTTCTCGATTATAAATCTGTATCTCGACCTGGCAAAAAACCATTTAATAAAAGGTTATTTCGATAAATCCGATTTATGGATGGATGTGGGAAAACCGGAGCAACTACAAAAAGCCAGAAACCTGTTTATGTAGTAGTAATACATTTTTTGCTTTCCGTCTTCTATCCGAAATCGAACCCGTTATAAGTTTCAAACTGCCAAATTTCCAAAACATGAGCGACCGGAATTTCGTACGGCGAATAGTTGCGGTTCGACGAAACCAGTAGGAAACGCCTGTTGCTTAACCGTTTGTAAAGTAGTTTAAAAACTATTCCGTCGTCTTTGGTCACCACAATACACGCTTTCCCGTCTTTTATTTCCTCCCAGTTTTCGGTGTACGAGCAGGTTACCCACGACCCCGCTTTTATGGGCAGCATCGAATCGCCTTCAATCTGAAACGTGCGGTAAGTTTTGTTTTCCGACAGAAACGGAAGTTTAAATTTTGGCAACGATGCGATAAAATCCAAATCGCCGTAGCTGTTTGTATAACCGGCCTGTGCTTTTACCGGCACCATTTCAATGTTCTCTTTCCCGTTATTGTCGACCGAAATAGTAAGCAACCGCAAACGGTTTCCGGTAATATCAACGTCAAAACCTTTCTCAATTTGCGAAAGCTGAAACTCGCTCAATGCCGTTAACCGGTATTTAATCAGTGCATCGAGCGACACGTTAAAGTAGCCGGCTATTTTTATTAATGTTTTAAACGGTGGCTGTACATTCCGCTCGTAACCCGAAAGGGTAGTGCGTGTAATCTCAAGTTCGGCGGCCAGTGCCACCTGCGACTTGTTTTTCCGTTTTCGTAAAAACCGTAAATTTTCTGCAAAAAACATAATTATTTGATTTAAATTTTTTTGTTTCAGGTATCCATTTAATTTCAAATCCTCCCTGTTTTTATTTTAATTCTCAGGTTTCGGATAAAACATTTGTAATGTTTTAGTTTTGCTGAGTTTAACGGCTAAAGCCGTAGTTTGTAGCACTTTTTATCACCGCCCTAAAGGACGGTGCAAAACTTAGAAAAGAGTGCTGCAATGTGTTTTGCCGCTTTCCATAAAGACGGTGTAAAACTTTAAGATGAGCGCAATAATGTGTTTCGCCTCTTTTTCTAAAGGTTATTTTACACCCTGCTTTAGCTGGGTGATAATTTACAACACATTTCTTTGGCTCATATCTTTACAATTTAAAATAGAAAGAATTATTATCATTACAAAACAAACTGAATAGGGATTAAGAAACCGAAAGTGTAACTTAGGATAACAGGGCTAAACACATTTAATTATGATGTAGTGCTAAAGATAAAAACACTTTCGTGTTTTCTTCAAAATTCTGAATAGTATTTAATGATGTTTTAATTAAAAATTCAATCAAGTATTAC
>WGCT01000028.1 GCA_015493625.1 Draconibacterium sp.
ATTTAACTGAGCAAGTACAACTTTCATAAAAAACATTTATTTTAAAACGAAAAGGAAAAATATGCTTTTCACTTTTAATGATTTAAATATTGATTGCAAATCTCCACTTTTTAGTTCAATTTCGCAATAATATTTAAGCTGAACCGTATTGAATTAAATTTGATATAAGATGAGACAGGTAAAACCAATATTTTTTTTACTGCTAATTGCAACTGTTTTAGGAGCTTGCAATCGTAATCCGCTAAAAGTAGATATTTCGAAAAGTAAAAAAGAGGTTAAATTTGTACGGTTCGACAAAGAACTTTTTGCACTTCCGTTAAAAGACACATTAACCGAAATATCGGAGCTTAGCAATAAATACCCCGATTTTTTTAATCTTTTTACATCGCGCATAATTCGTATTGGAAGAGTTGGCGATAAAGAGTTTCCTCGATTACTTGCCCGGTTTTTAACCGATACAATGATTTTAAATGTTGAGAGAATTGTGAACAAGAATTTTACCGATTTCGAAGAAACAGAGAAACAGATAAACAGGGCATTTAAGTATTACCAATATCATTTCCCCGGAAAAGAGGTACCAACGATTTTTGTTTACACTTCGGGGTTTAATCAGTCGGTGGTTACCTATAAAAATAGTATTGGAATTAGTCTCGACAAATATCTTGGTCGTAATTGCCGGTATTATAAAAAGTTAAGCACGGCACCGCAATATAAAATAACCAATATGCATAAAGCAAAAATTCCTTCCGATGTTGCTTATGCGTGGGCTTCGGCTCAGTTTGGCGAACAAAGCCGAGCAACAAATTTAATTGGGAATATGATTTATCAGGGGAAGTTAATGTACTTTGTCGATGCCCTTTTACCCGATGTTAACGATTCGCTAAAAATAGGATACACCACAAAACAACTCGATTTCTGTGAAAATAACGAAGCCGAAATGTGGAAATATTTAGTTGAAAGGAAGATGCTGTTTTCAACCAAACGAATGGATATTATTCGTTATATAAACGATGGCCCAACCACCAGCGGTTTTCCTCTCGAAGCTCCGGGGCGGGCAGGAATATGGCTGGGATGGCAAATTGTTCGTCAGTATATGAAAAAGTTCCCTGAAACCACACTGAAAAAGTTGATGCAAAACAACGACTATCAGCAAATTTTAAACGACTCGGAATATTTTCCCGAGTAACAATACCGTTTCTAATAAATCACATTGTACATCGAGAACACCTTTAGTTTGTTGCATTTCTTCTGTTGAAGAACTCAACATTATGCGTCTTATTCAATCTTAAAGTTTTTGCTAACTTTGGGGAATAAACTTAAACTAAACTGTTATGAAACAAAATCATCTGTTACTCGTTGCCATACTCTTATTCTCTTTTGGTTGGAGTTGTACCTCAAAAAAATCGAATGCCGTAAAAGGCGAGAAATTTCCTCCCGAGCTGGTAAGTTTTACACCTTACGAAAACAATCCTGTTTTTAACGGTACCGACACAACAACCTGGGACAGACTTATACGCGAGCGCGGCTATATACTTAAAGAAAACGGGATTTATAAATTGTGGTACTCGGGCTACAACCCCGATATTACCAACGAAATACATCTCGGTTATGCAACGTCGGACGACGGAATTCATTGGAAACGCTATCCGGGAAATCCTATTTACAAAGATTATTGGGTTGAGGATATGTGTGTTGTTCATCATAAAAATAAATACTACCTGTTTGCCGAAGGATTAAACGACATTGCTCATTTAATGGTTTCCGACGATGGAATTAACTGGCAGCGTGCCGGCGATTTAGATATCAGGAAAAAGAGTGGTGAGCCGATTTCTGAAGGCCCGTATGGAACACCTACTGCCTGGGTTGAAAACAATACGTGGTATCTGTTTTACGAACGCGGCGATAAGGCAATCTGGCTGGCTACTTCACCCGATATGAAAGTTTGGACAAATGTGCAGGATGAGCCGGTGATAGCGTGTGGTTCGACCTACGATAAAGGTGCTGTTGCAATGGATCAGGTTGTAAAATATAAAGGAAGATATTACGGGTACTACCACGCCACAGCAACCAACCCGTGGTCGGTGTGGTCGTCGAATGTGGCCACTTCGGAAGACTTAATTCACTGGGAGAAATACAAAAATAATCCGATTGTAAGACCCAACCGGTCGAGTCCTATTGTTCTTATCGACGGCGATAAAACAAGACTTTATACAATGCATCATCCGGGCGTTTGTGTCTACTTTCCCAAAAAATAGTAACCGCTGATTTTTTCCAAAGCAGGTTAGGCTCATTCCAATACATTGGAGCTCCTTAAACAGCAGTAATTTTTAAACGTCGTTATTGCCTGTTTCCCGTTTTACAAACCGAGGCCGTCGCCGCAAACTGGCTTTTGTCGCCACCTTCACCACAACGGCCTCCGGAAGGGAAACCCCCGAAAAGCTATTTACCCTTGCATCATTCGATGTTGCATTGGGCCACCTTTCATTTTATTGCCCCGCATATTTCTCATAGTATCAAATTTCAATAACTGCTCTTCGTTTAGCAGTGCACGAACCTTTTGATGTTGCTCGGCCATAATTTTTGCAATTTTTGTTTTTACGGCAGCCATTTTGTCGATGTTGCTATTTATGGCTTTTAAATCGGCATTGTCGGCAGTAGTTAATGTACGTTGGTGTGCCATTAACTCGCGAAGCTCGTTTTTTAACGGCTTTACCTTTTTTGCAGCTTCTAACCGGTACGCTTTCATTGTTTCCATTTGCTCGTCGGTAAAAATTTTGTGAAAATCATCACCGTGCCGGCCATCTTTTTTCATCATCATTGCTTTCTGATGCTGAGCTTTTTTATTTGCTTTTTTGGGAGACTGAGCGTAAGCTACTGAAGAAATTAAAAATGTAGCAACAATTACAATACTAAAAATCTTTGTTTTCATAACGATACTTTTTAAATTATTAATTCTGAATTTGCTGTTTTGACTTTATGAATTGATAGGGGTTTAACCATTTTTGAGGGTTAACTT
>WGCT01000029.1 GCA_015493625.1 Draconibacterium sp.
CTTTTTAGCAGCGCAAAAATAGTTTATTTTTTAATACCACTGCCCGCGAAAACGGCAGAGTTTACAAAAGGCCTTTTTTCCCTGTAAAAATGTTTTAGGTTGAATGTAAAGGTTGATGGAATAACGTCAACGAAATAATTATACTTTTGCAAAAAATATTTAGCAATGATAAAAACAGGCGATAAAGTAAAGTTTTTAAACGATGTTGGCGGCGGGGTGGTAACCAGCTTTATTAGTAACGAAATGGTTAATGTTGAAAACGAAGACGGATTTGAAATCCCCTACCCGATTTCGCAACTTTTAAATGTAAGTGCCCCCGAACTTAACAGCGGGTTTACCGAAAAAGAGAACCCGGAACCGGGCAAATCTGGAAAACCAACCTTTGAAGCAACCCGGGGGAAAATTGTTGTGGGGAAAAATTCACCCGATTTCTATTTCTGCTTTGTTCCCGAAAACGAAACAACTCCTTCGGAAGGAGAAGTAGCTTTGCATTTGGTTAACGACAGCAACTACACGGTGATGTTTCACTTTTCGCATTTCGATGGCCAACGCAGTACAACCGTAAAATATGGGAACGTACAACCCAACTCATTAATCGTACTCGAAAGCATAGCAAAAACCGACCTGCAGGAACTGCCCGTATTCAGGTTTCAATTGCTCTATTTTAAAGATAACGAAGAGAAATGGAACGAGCCTGTTGCAAAAAGCTTTACAATAAACCCGGTGAAATTTCATAAAGAAACAAGTTTTACCGAAAATGAATATTTTAGCGGTAAAGCGATGATTTTCCAAATTACGGGAAACATTTTCGAAACAGAACTCGACAAACTCACCGAAAGCGATTTCAGGAAAATAGTAAAAGAGAAAGAGCAGAAACCCAAAACAGTAAAAATACCTCGAAAACGAACAACCGAGATTATTGAGATTGATTTGCATATTAATCAGCTGCTCGACAATGTTTCGGGACTAAGCAACCACGAGATTTTAGAGTACCAGAAAGAGGCGGTTGAAAAAGAGATGCGGGCAGCCATTCAGTCGGGGGTGAAACGCATTGTTTTTATTCATGGCGTTGGCCAAGGTGTACTAAAACAGGAAGTTGCAAATGTTTTAAAATTGAAATTTAAAAAATACCGTTATCAGGATGCTTCGTTTAAAGAGTATGGCTACGGTGCAACAATGGTAATTTTGCGGCGATAATTTTAGCCCCGGCGCCAAATGGCATTCGTACCGTAAGCCCGGGCGCCGTTAAAAAATATGGTAACTTTTATTACTTTTGACAGCCAAATTGAGATGTTATGAAGAGAACATTATTCGTTATGATAATTGCAGTTGCTTTTGCCACTTTTGGAAAAGTTTCGGCCGAGGAAAACAGACCCAAAGTAGTGGTTGGAATTGTGGTGGAAAATATGCGCCCCGACTATATTCAACGGTTTTGGAATAAATTTGGCGAAAACGGTTTTAAAAAGCTGTACACACAAGGAGCAGTTTGTACAAATGTACATTTAATACAACACATTCAGAATTATGCTACGGGAACGGCCACACTGTTTTCGGGGGTAAACCCATCGATTCACGGAATTATCGACAAAACCTGGTTCGACCGGCTGAAAGACAGCGAGGTTGAATGCACAGCCGACGACAACTATTTTACCGTTGGCGCCGACACGAAAGAGGGAAATGCCTCGCCGGTAAATTTAATGGCAACCACAATTACCGACAACCTGAAAATTTTCACACAAGGCAAATCGAAAGTTTTTAGTGCTGCCATTAACCGCGAAACAGCAATTTTTGCTGCCGGCCACGCTGCCGACGCTGCGTATTGGTTTGATGTAAAATCGGGAAGAATGATTTCAAGTTCGTTTTATATTAGCACGTTCCCCGATTGGGTGCGGCTGTTTAACAGCGAGAATTATGCCGAAATGTACAGCTACCGCACCTGGACAACACTGCTGCCCGAAGCAACTTACACCGAAAGTGTTCGCGACGATTACCTGTTTGAACGCGGTTACTTTGGCGAGTTTAACACCTTCCCACACAGCATTAGCAAATACCTGAAACGTACCGGCGATTTCAGGCCTTTTAAAACTACACCATCGGCCAATTTAATGATAAAAGATTTTGCATTACAACTATTTGCCAACGAAGATATTGGCACCGACGAAAACACCGATTTTGTTACCGTAGCTTTTTCGTCGATGGATTACGAAAACGGCTCGTTTGGTCCGGCATCGCTCGAAATGGAAGATACCTATTTATATATGGACAAATATATTGGCGAGTTAATTGACTCGACCGAAGCACGTTTTGGGAAAGAGAATGTACTTTTTTTTCTGGTGGGCAACACTTCGGCATCGTACCCGGTTGAATATTTAAAAGAGGAATTTCATCTGCCGGTTAACTACTTTAATGTTGAAAGTGCCATTGCTCTGCTTAACTCGTTTTTAAACATTTCTTACGGCGACAACCAGTGGATTGAACACTACTCGGATTTGCAGGTTTATCTAGATTACGATTTAATTAAAAAGAATAAACTCGATATTAATGAAATGCGCGATGTAACATCGAGCTTTTTTAACCATTTCGAAGGTGTTCAGCTTTCGCTGCCATCGTACCAACTGGAGCAGGGTAGTTCGACAAACGGACTGCTTGCACCACTCTACAAAACATATACAAAAAGCAGGTCGGGCGATTTTATGTTTATTTTGCGCGAAGGATGGCAACCCTCGTATAAATTTAAACGGGTAAATTACACCGACCAGTCGCAGGTGCCTTTGGTTTTTTATGGCTCAAACATAAAACCAATGAAAATTAAACAGAAACTCGATGGTACCGATTTGGCACCAACACTTTCGGAACTAATAGGAATTCCAATTCCCGATAAATGCCAGGGAAAAACTATTGAGGAAATTTTGGGCGAGTAGTAGATTTGTTGTTTTTTATTGTACCCGAACTTTTGTACAATCTTATTGTTGAAATATTTTCCCAAAACAAATGCTATTCATTATTCAACATTCGATATTCAACATTATTCTTTTGAAATACGAATTACGAATTCCGAATTCTGATTTCTGATTTCAGATCTTTTCTACCATCTGCCATAGGCACACATTTGTAGACATTCATCATTCAAAATTCAACACTCAACATTCGACATTCAATATTCATCATTTATCATTCATCATTCAACATTATTCGCAATAACGCCAGTTGTATACTGATTGTGTGTTTAGCTTGCTTTGCGAAAGAAGTTATTTTTAGTATTCCTTAATCTGGCAAATATTTGAAATTTACTTCATTGGTATGACGAGGAACGAGGAAGAAGCAATCTTAATAATTATCTCGGACAATAGTGATTCAAAATATTGAACTTAAAAATTATCTTCTATGTTTAATCCGTTTTCCCGATGGCTTTCCAGAAGTGTTAAATGCCATCTGTTTTTTATGACGATTCTTAACCTGAATTTCGGGGATAAGTTTTACCGCAAAAGTAGTATCGTTTTTTAACTCAAATTTTCGATTAAAAGCTTTGTGCCCCTCATCAGTAATCGAAATTTCAACCGCACCGGAAGCGAGTTCAAGTTTAAAATAACCTTTGTCGTCGGTAATGGTTCCGGTATTCGATTTGACTTCAAAAACGGTTACATCTTTTAGCGCCTTTCCATCGTTGCCGGAGGTTACAGTTCCCGAAATAGTAGATAATTGAGCTTCTCCAAGAAGAGGGAAAAGCAAAATGCAAATAAGGAAATGGGCAGTTAAATTTGTTTTCATCTCATTGTTGTTATAAAATTGTTTTATGGCTATTTATAAGAACAGTTTTTCTGAGAAATAGTTGCTTTTAGAAGTCAGTTTTTTCAATTTTTAACATCTGTACTTTTTTAGTCCGAACATTTTTCTATTCAATACTCCGTTTCTTCCGTTTTCAAATCCCACATTTCGATGTCATTAAAACTAAATGGTTTGATTATATTCTCAAACTGAGTATATTTATCCTTTAATATATATAATGGTTCGGTACATTTTTATAAATATCTCATAAACAGAGAATTACAAGGCACAAAGCAATTGTCGTAATTTGCTAAAAATCAGACC
>WGCT01000030.1 GCA_015493625.1 Draconibacterium sp.
CGATGCTAATTCAAGAGTCCAATACATTCTTTTAATATTTACACGGTTAAACTCACTTTTTTCAATGCCGCGAATATAGTAAAAAAATGAAATTAACAAACAAAAATTTTGATGTGTTTTCGGATTATAAAAATATCAGAAAATTTTTGGTAAAATGGCCGAATTAATTTTACTGCTCTTTTACCCAAATTGTCTCTTTCAGGTTTTTGTCAGCAGCAATTTTGCGGGCTAAAATAAACAGGAAGTCAGACAAGCGGTTGATGTATTTTTGTATTTCCGGTTGCACGTTACCGATGTCGGCAAGTTCAACTATTTTTCGTTCGGCTCTGCGGCAAATTGTACGTGCAATGTGGCACTGAGCAACAGAAATCTCTCCTCCTGGCAGTACAAATCCGGTTAGTTTAGGTAGCTCTTTTTCGTAAATGTCGATGGTATTTTCGAGTTGCTTAATGCTGCTGTCGGTAATTTTTAAATCGGAAGTAAACGCATCGCCTTTTTCATCTGAAGCCAATCTTGAACCAATATTAAAAAGTTTGTTTTGAACTTGAATTAACTGATTGTTAATTTCTTCGGAAATAGCGAGCGACCGCAAAAACCCGATTGATGCATTTAGTTCATCAATTGTTCCGTATGCTTCCAGTCGCAGGTCGTATTTTTTAACACGGTTACCGCCCACCAGTCCGGTTGTTCCATTGTCGCCGGTTTTTGTATATACTTTTGCCATAAATTTAATAAACTGGGTTTTCGTTAATTATATCCGATTCAACTTCGCCGTCTTTTAGCCTGATAATGCGGTGTGCATGCTCTGCAATATCCTCTTCGTGAGTAACCATCACCAGTGTATTTCCTCTTTTATGAATGTCGGCAAAAAGTCTCATTATCTCTTCCGAAATTTTCGAGTCGAGGTTTCCGGTGGGTTCGTCGGCCAGTAACAGTGCGGGATTATTTACCAAGGCGCGAGCTATGGCAACCCGCTGCCGTTGTCCTCCCGAAAGCTCATTGGGGCGGTGTGTCATCCTGTCCTCCAACCCAACATCTACTAGTGTCTCTTCGGCCATTTGTAGTCGTTTCGATTTCCTGATGCCTGCATAAACGAGAGGAAGCATTACATTTTCTAAAGCGGTATTTCGTGGTAATAAATTAAACACCTGAAAGATAAAACCAATCTCCGAGTTTCTTATTTCAGCCAGTTTATCGTCAGTCATCCTGCTTACGTCTTTTCCGTTCAAAACATATTTTCCGCTTGTTGGTGTGTCTAAACAACCTATAATGTTCATTAATGTCGACTTCCCCGAACCCGAAGCTCCCATTATGGCTACATATTCACCTTTGTAAATATCGATAGAAACCGAACGTAGCGCGCGAACCACTTGTGTGCCAACCTGATAGTTTTTTACGATTGATTCTAAATGGATAATTTTCTCTTTTTTGCTCATGTGTTTAATTTTTGAATCAGTAGAATGATTGCCGGTTAAATTACAAATTGCGATGAATAAATATAACGCATAAAAATTGGTTTTCGTATTTTTTATGAATACAGAAAATCTTTTACCCGCTGAAACAAAAATTATGCCCGTTTAACTTAATTTTTTATTTTTTGTGCTTTTTTCGAAGAAAAGGTTTAAGTATATTTGTTTTATGGCAGCATTCCTCGATCAGGAGATAAAATATTTACCGGGAGTGGGACCGAAAAGGGCAGAACTTTTGTATAAAGAGTTAAAACTGAAAACTTTTCGCGATTTAATTTATTACTTCCCCTATAAATATATCGACCGTACAAAATTCTACTTTATTTCCGAAATTCATGCACAAATGCCCTACATTCAGGTAAAAGGGAAAATTCGCTCTTTTGAAAGTGTTGGTGCAGGAAGAAAGGAGCGGCTAACAGCATATTTCTACGACAATACCGGAAGTATTGAATTAATTTGGTTTCGAGGTATTAAATGGCAAAAAGAAAATTTGAAACTGAATAAAGAGTATGTTGTTTTTGGAAAACCTTCGCAGTTTGGAAAACGATTAAATCTCGTTCATCCCGAAATGGAAACACTAGAAGAACAGCAACTAAAACCTGCCGGACTTTTTCAGGGGTACTACCATACCACCGAAAATATGAAAAAGAGTTTTCTGAATTCGAGAACAATAAACAAAATTCAACTTACTCTTATTCAGCTTGCTAAAGGGAAAATTGGGGAGACTCTCCCTGCCCGGCTTGTGGCGAGACTGAAACTTTATTCACTCGAAAAATCGTTAATTACCATTCATAAACCAGAAAATACAATCGAGTTGAAAAATGCCACATTTAGACTGAAATTTGAAGAGTTGTTTTTTATTCAACTGAAAATACTTGCCTTAAAACATAAACGCGAAAAGAAGTTTAAAGGGTTCTATTTCAAAAAAGTGGGATATAATTTTAATAAATTTTATACCGATTTTTTACCTTTCGAACTTACCGGAGCACAAAAAAAAGTAATTAAAGAGATTAGGGTTGATGTTAACCGGGGTACACAAATGAACCGACTTTTGCAAGGCGATGTGGGAAGTGGAAAAACATTGGTAGCACTTATGATTATGCTGCTTGCAATAGATAATGGATTTCAGAGTTGTTTAATGGCTCCTACCGAAATTCTTGCACAACAACACTTTCAGTCGCTCTCTAAATTTTTAGAGGGAATGAATATTCGAATTGAACTGTTAACCGGTTCGACAAAAGCAAAAGTGCGAAAAGGATTACATACCGCTTTGAAGTCGGGAGAAATTCAAGTGTTAATTGGTACCCATGCATTAATTGAAGATGTGGTTGTTTTTAAAAACCTCGGGCTGGTGGTTATCGACGAGCAGCACCGGTTTGGTGTGGCACAGCGGGCAAAACTCTGGAAGAAAAACGAACTCATTCCACCACATGTTTTGGTAATGACAGCGACACCCATTCCGCGAACGCTGGCAATGACCGTTTATGGCGACCTCGATGTGTCGGTAATCGACGAGTTGCCTCCCGGCAGAAAACCAATTCAAACCATGCATTTTTTTGAAAATAAACGTGGGCAGTTAAATAATTTTTTAGGACAGCAACTCGCAAAAGGGGCACAAATATATATTGTTTTTCCACTTATTTCAGAATCGGAAAAAATGGATTTAAAAAATCTGGAAGAGGGATACCGTCATATTACTGAGGTTTTTCCTGATAGTAAAGTGGGTATGGTACACGGCAAAATGAAACCGGCGATTAAGGAGAGTGCTATGCAAGCTTTTAAACGTGGCGAAACACAAATAATGGTGGCAACAACCGTTATTGAAGTTGGAGTTGATGTGCCGAATGCTACAATTATGGTTATTGAAAGTGCCGAACGGTTTGGCCTTTCGCAGCTGCACCAATTGCGTGGCAGAGTGGGGCGGGGGGCAAATCAATCGTATTGCATCTTAATGTCGTCGTATAAAATTGGCAGCGAAAGTAAATTGCGGCTCGAAACAATGGTGCGTACAAACGACGGGTTCGAAATTGCCGAAGTTGATATGAAATTACGAGGTCCCGGAGAGATTGATGGTACTCAACAGAGTGGAATCGGGTTCGACCTGAAAATAGCTAACCTCGGGAAAGATGGCGAGATTTTGCAACTGGCACGAAATGTTGCCATCGATATTCTTGACGATGACCCGGTTTTGCAAAAGGAGGAAAACAGGCTTTTGTTAAGTTATTTAATGAGCTCGAAAGAGACTAAATTCAGCTGGAGCTCGATAAGTTAAAAAAAGGCTGCCTGTTAACGACAACCTTTTTAATTCCGAATTGATTTTTAATTAGAACCCAAACATAAATTTAGCTCCCAATCTAAGATATCCTCCATCGCTGATTGTATATCGTATTTCAGGATCAATGGCCATTCCATTGCCAACCGGTACACTTAATCCAATTCCCAAATTCAGCCCAACATTCGAGCCCGAAACCGAAGAGCTGTAAATGGATGCTCCCGGATCGAAAATTGATGCCGATTTTGTATGATTTAATGTGTATTCGGTTAAATCGACATCGAATTTATATTTAAAGAATGTGATGTTTAAACCGCCAATTCCATACAATTTTCCTACGTTGTCGATTTCTGTTATTATATAGTTTGCATCAAAATCTAGAGCCATCCATGTAATTCCGTCTTTTTTTAGAAAATAGGTAAATGCAGGATCGGCACTCCACGACTCATTAAATTGGTACTTCCCATTAATAGAAAAACCAACGGTATTAATATTGGTTCCATACCACAATCCACCACCTGCGCTAATCTGTGCTTTCGACTCGGTGGTTGAAAAAGTAAGAATAATTGCAAGAATAGTAATTGATTTAAACAAATTTTTCATGATGTTTCTAAATTTAACTTAGCACAATATAGTTGTTTTTTGCGATGAATTTAACACTTGCTCAAAATAGTTATTAACCGATTTGTGTTAAGTTTCAGTAGATTGTAAATTGTTTTTAAGTGATTTTTTTATGCTTAAATGAAAAAAGGGTGCCAATTATTGGCTCCCTTTTATATTGCGAATTAATTTATTTTAAAATCCAAACATAAATTTTGCTCCTATACGAAAGTAGGTTCCGCTGTTTATTGTAATTTTCATTTCAGGAGCAATATGCATATTGTCGCTAAGTGGGACATTTAATCCTACACCAAGGTTTAACCCAACGGTTGTAGTTGTTCCTGAAGCACTATAGTTTCCAAGAGCTCCAAAATTAGCATCAATTTTGTAATGAGAGAAATTCATTCCTAAACCGCCAATTCCATAAAGTCCGCCAACACCGTCGAATTCGGTAATCATGTAGTTGGCGTTTAAATCGAGAACCATCCATGTAAACCCATCTTTTGGTAAAAAGTAAGTAAATGCTGGAGCGGCAGCCCAACTCTCATTAAACTCGTATTTGCCATCGATACTGATACCAATGTTGTTAATTCCGGTACCATACCATAAACCGCCACCTGCGCTCATTTGAGCTTTCGATTCGGTGGTTGAAAAAGCAAAAACAACAGCAAGAACAATAACTGTCTCTTATACA
>WGCT01000031.1 GCA_015493625.1 Draconibacterium sp.
CTATATTTGCAGACTTTTTAAGAAAATTATATGAGACAGCTAAAGATCACAAAGTCAATCACTAATCGTGAAAGTGCCTCTTTAGACAAGTATTTACAGGAAATTGGCAAAGAAGAGCTGATTACCGTTGAGGAAGAAGTTGAATTAGCACAGCGAATTAAAAAAGGCGACCAGGTGGCTCTGGAAAAATTAACCAGAGCCAATCTTCGTTTTGTTGTTTCGGTGGCAAAACAGTACCAAAACCAGGGACTGAGCCTACCCGATTTAATAAATGAAGGAAACCTTGGCCTGATTAAAGCAGCTGAAAAATTCGACGAAACCCGCGGTTTTAAGTTTATTTCGTATGCCGTTTGGTGGATTCGCCAATCTATTCTTCAAGCACTTGCAGAGCAATCGCGTATCGTTCGTTTGCCATTGAACCAGGTAGGTTCGTTGAACAAAATTAACAAAGCGTTCTCGAAATTTGAGCAAGAACACGAACGCAAGCCTTCGCCTGAAGAATTAGCAGAATCACTCGAACTTCCTGCCGATAAGGTAGCAGATACATTACGGGTTTCCGGTCGACACGTTTCGGTTGATGCCCCGTTTGTTGACGGCGAAGACAATAGTCTTTTGGATGTGTTGGTAAACAACGACTCGCCAAATGCCGACCGCGCCCTTATTATGGAATCGCTTGCCAGAGAGATTGGAAGAGCATTAGCAACATTGACTGAACGTGAAAGCGACATTATCAGGCTATTCTTCGGTATCGGTTGTCAGGAAATGACATTAGAAGAGATTGGAGAACGATTTGGATTAACCCGCGAACGAGTCCGCCAGATAAAAGAAAAAGCAATTCGACGATTACGACATACATCGCGAAGCAAATTACTGAAATCATATCTTGGTTAGATAAAAAAAGGTTGCCATTTGGCAACCTTTTTTTTATCCCATAAACTCCGTTTCACACCTTTCGCAAATTAATTTTGTTGGAGAGATGTTTCTTCCGGTTGGTGTAAATGTTATTGCTGAAAGTAAAGCCCTTAACAATAACTTCCATTTATATTGAAAGCTATATTTTATCCGGTATTTTTCCGAGCCGCATTTCGGACACACAATTTTTGAATTTGAACCCAATTCGCCAATCTCTTCTAAAATAGCTTTTACTCTTTCAATATCCGATTCGTAAACTTTTAATTCGGCCTCCATCGATGGAATATGGCTCAATACTTGAGAATTAAGTTCTCCATCAATAATGCTCTCAATTCCTTCCGATGCTAAACGACTTTTTAGCACTTGTAAGTCGGCAGGGTAATGCGACGATTTAATTGTAATTAATTTCATTGAGTGATATTAAAGGTTGTTTTTTCCCAATTTAAATATTCACCGGGTAAACTCTTTTTTTTATGCCGTAATGTGCAACAAGTTATTTTTTAAATTTTTCACACTAACTTCCCTGAAACAATTTTAACCCGAAACTCCCTACTCCCCCAATTTGTAAATACGCTCCATTAACTGCCATTTTTCGTTGGCAGTAGCATCGGCAGAGGTCTTCTGAAAACGCGAAACATACGCTTCCCATTCTGATTGTCGCGGTTTTGTTGCCAGCTCTTTCATCGCTTCGTCGTGGTTAAAGTCGGCAACAGTATCCATTATCATAAACAGTTGATTTCCGAGAATATAAATTTCCATGTTGGTAATTCCAACATCGCGCATTCCCTGAGTAATTTCCGGCCAAAATTCATCTGCAGTATGAACCTTTTTGTACTCTTCGATTAGAACAGAATTGTTCTCTAATTTTAATGTTTTGCAATATCGTTTGTACTTTGCCATAGTAGTTAATTATTACAAATTAGGATAAACTTTTAATGTACGATAACCATAAATCGCAATAACAATAAAACAGATAAACGGAAGAATAAATGAAAAGTTAACTGCCGGCAGCGATAAAACAGTTCCCTGGTCGATAATTAATCCTTGCAGTGGCGGCATTAAAGCTCCGCCAACAATTGCCATTACTAAACCAGCAGCTCCGAGTGTGGCATCTTCTTTTAATCCACCGAGCGCAATTCCGTATATGGTTGGGAACATTAATGACATAAAAGCAGAGGTGGCTACCAGCAAATATAATCCGGGCATTCCCTGTATTAAAATTACTCCGGTTGTTGTTATCATTCCGCCAATAGCAAAAATGGTCAACATTAACCGCGAGTTCAGATATTTCATTAGGAAAGTACTAATAAAGCGGCTCGCAATAAAAATGGCCATGGCAACTATATTATAATTTTGAGCTTCGGCTTTTGGTATTCCGAGGTTGTCGGCATACTGAATAATAAATGTCCAACACATTATTTGTGCGCCCACATAAAAAACCTGAGCGATTACACCTTCACGATATTTAATATTTTTGATTAAGTTTTTAAACGAGGCCATTGCTTTTATTGTGTGGACGGCATTTTCGCGTTTTGGCATTTTATAGAGTGCAATTACAACAAACATTGCAATTACAACAAAACCGAGAATTACATATGGATTGCGAATAATTCCTAAATCGTGTGTTCTAACTACCGCTTTTTCAGCAGCACTTAAAGTATCGAAAATCAAATTCCCGGCGGCATCTCTTTTGTCCGATTCGAGAGCCGATAGAATAACTTTCGAAGCCACAAACATCCCGAGAATAGAACCCATGGGATTAAACGACTGTGCCAGATTTAACCGGCGGGTTGCGGTTTCCTCGTCGCCCATCGATAAAATATACGGGTTTGCAGTGGTCTCAAGAAATGCCAACCCAAAAGTTAAAATATAGAGCGATACCAAAAAGAATCCAAAAATTTCGAATTGGGCAGCCGGGAAAAAGAGGAGTGCACCAACCGCGTAAAGTGCCAGCCCAACCAAAATGCCGGTTTTGTAACTGTACTTTCTTATAACTAATGCAGCAGGAATTGCCATGGTTGCATAACCGCCGTAAAATGCAAACTGCACCATTGCCGCTTTTGCATTCGAGATCTCCATAACGGTTTGAAATGCTGCAACCATCGGGTTGGTTATGTCGTTGGCAAAACCCCACAAGGCAAACAAACTGGTAATTAAAATAAAGGGTACTAAGTACTTTTTTTCTACCACAACTGCTTTTGAATTCTTCATAATTATATTTTGGTTTATTTTTTCGTAAAAGTGTAAATTTAATTAACCATTGGCAACCTGTACTTTCGGGTTGCCCTCAGAGTTTTATTCAAAAAAAAACATTTGCCGCAGACTCGCAAATTTCTTTGAATAAAACTGAAACACAATCTGTGGCAAATACTTAACTCATCTTTTTGAATTCAATATTATATGAAGATTACAAATATTGTGTTTTATTTTTTGCTTTTAATTGTTCCACAATTTTTTTTACATCTTCGGCATTGTTGCGTTTGCAAACCAGCGTTGTATTTCCGTCCTGTACAACAATTACATCGTCTAACCCAACCAATGTTACTAATCCTTTTTCGGAATAGATATAGGAATTTTTCGAGTTAAGAAAAATGGAGTCGCCATCTGCGGCATTTCCATTTTCATCTTTTTCGCTAATCTGATAAACTGATTCCCAGCCGCCCAAATCATTCCACCCGAAATTGCCTTCAACGAGATAGATATTTTTTGCATGCTCCATAATTCCATAGTCAACCGAGATACTTTTTACCGCGCGGTAAATTGTATCTAAAGTTTGGTCGAATGACGGAGTGCCGAGTGTTGCCTGAATTTTTCGCAAATCGGAATACAGTTCGGGAGCAAACTCTTTTACTGATTTCAGGAATACCGATATTTTAAAAATAAACAATCCGCTGTTCCAATAAAAACCACCCTGTTTTAAATATCCTGTGGCTGTTAGTTCGTTTGGTTTTTCAACAAACCGTTCCACTTTAAACTGTTTAATCTTTTCTGTTCCGGTAATATCTTTTTCAGTTTGAACATAACCGTAACCGGTTGCCGGAAATGTTGGTGTAATTCCGATGGTTACAATGCCCTCTTTTTCGTCGGCAATTTTAGCCGCTGTCAAAACAGTCTCTTTAAAAAGCGTATCGTTCTCAATGAGGTGGTCGGATGGAGCCACAACCATAATTCCGTCGGGATTCTCTTTCTCTGCAAACATAGCAGCCAATCCAATGCAGGGGAGCGTGTTTTTCCCAACCGGCTCGTAAATCAGATTTTCTTTGGGTAACATCGGAGTCTGTTCTTCCAAAACTTTGGACTGACTACGGTTGGAAACGATGTAAATATTATCGGTTTTGGTAAAAGTTGCAAACCTGTTTATGGTTGCCTGCAACAGTGAATCGTCGCCTTGAATATTCAAATATTGTTTTGGTTTGGCGGTTTTACTTCTCGGCCAGAAACGTGTTCCGGCACCACCTGCCATAATTAAAGTGTATAAATCTTTCATAATTAAAGAAACCCTGTCTAACTCTCCTAAAACGGAGAAATTTTCTGAAATTTCAAATATATAGATAAATATCTTATTCTTGTTTCTGTATTTTAATTCTTTTTTCTGACATCTCGCGTCTCGTTCCCGCACGATTGTCGAATAGCAATTTTTGTGTTATTTATGCTTTTCCGTTGCCTTTATCCAACGGATTATTGGTTAGCAAAGAGCTCCTCTTTTAAAAATTGGGCGGTAAACGATTTCTTGTTTTTAACTATCTCTTCCGGAGTACCGGCACATAGTATTTTCCCCCCGTTTTTCCCGCCTTCCGGACCGATGTCGATAATATGGTCGGCCACTTTTATGACATCGAGATTGTGTTCGATGACAATAACCGTATTTCCTTTTTCAACAAGCTTATTTAGTACTTCCAACAATACGCGAATGTCTTCGAAATGAAGGCCGGTTGTGGGCTCATCTAAAATGTATATGGTTTGCCCGGTATCGCGTTTTGCCAGTTCTGCCGCCAGTTTTACCCGCTGCGACTCGCCTCCCGATAATGTTGTCGATGACTGGCCAAGTGTAATATATCCCAACCCAACATCTTTTAATGTTTTTAGTTTTGTGGCAATCGACGGAATATTTTCGAAAAAATCGACACCGCTGTTGATGGTCATATTTAGTACATCTGAAATCGATTTTCCTTTGTACCGCACTTCCAGCGTTTCGCGGTTGTAGCGTTTCCCGTTGCATTTGTCGCAATGCACATAAACATCGGGGAGGAAATTCATCTCAATGAGTTTTAGTCCGCCTCCCTGACACGCTTCGCAGCGGCCGCCTTTTACGTTAAACGAAAACCGGCCGGGTTTGTAGCCCCTTATTTTTGCTTCGGGTAACTGAGCAAACAAACTGCGGATATCGGAAAAAATATTGGTGTAAGTTACCGGGTTCGAGCGCGGTGTGCGTCCAATTGGCGACTGGTCGACACGAATTACTTTGTCGATAAACTCTAATCCTGTTACTGATTTGTATGGCAGCGGGTCTTTAAGCGATTTGTAAAAATGCTGACTTAATACGGGTTGTAGAGTTTCGTTTATCAATGTCGATTTTCCACTTCCCGAAACACCGGTTACACAAATAAATCTTCCGAGAGGAATTTTTAGATTAACCGATTTTAGATTGTTTCCGGTGCATCCCTTTACTTCGAGGAAATTGGTTTCCCCGGTTCGTCGTTTCGAGGGAACTTCAATTTTTTTTATGTTGTTGAGGTAGTCGGCCGTGAGCGATTTCATTTTTATCACTTCGGCAGGCGTTCCCGCAGCAACAATCTCTCCACCGTGACGACCGGCCAGCGGCCCCATGTCAATCAAATAATCGGCGTGCATCATTGTATCTTTATCGTGTTCAACCACCACCACCGAGTTGCCCGAGTCGCGCAATTGTTGCAATGCTTCTATCAACTTTAAATTGTCGCGGTGGTGTAATCCGATGCTGGGCTCGTCGAGAATATACAACACATTTACCAATTGCGAGCCAATTTGTGTGGCCAGTCTTATTCGTTGCGATTCTCCTCCCGACAAACTACGGGCAGTACGGTCGAGTGCCAGATAATTCAACCCAACTCCAAGCATAAAACCCAGCCGGTCGCGAATCTCTTTTATCACTTCTGTTCCAATTTTTCGTTGGCGTTCGGTAATTCGTTTCTCCAACCCGTTAAACCATTCTCCCAATTCGTTTAAATCGAGCTGCGCAATTTCCGAAATATTTTTCCCGTCTATTTTAAAATGGAGCGACTCTTTTTTTAGTCGCATTCCGTTACACTCGGGGCACACCGTTGTTTTAACAAATTGGTTTGCCCACTTTTGTGCTGTTTTCGATGTGTTGTCATCGCGCTGACTGTCGATATATTTTATCACTCCGTCGTAACTCATCAGGTAATTCATACTCGTTCCGAGGGGGGTGTTTTTTAGCTGAATTCGTTCTGTTGTTCCAAAAAGAACTTCTTGCAAACCCTCTTCCGAGATCTCTTTCACCGGTGTGTTTAGCGTAAAACCGTGCTTTTCGCCGAGTGCCTCAATCTGCCAAAAAATTAACGAATTTTTATAGGAGCCGAGTGGAGCAATTCCTCCTTTCGAAATACTTTTTGTTTTGTCGGGCATAATTTTGTTTAAATCGATTTCGGTAACGCGGCCCAGTCCGTTGCATTTCGAACAGGCTCCTTGTGGCGAATTAAACGAAAAGTTGTGTGGTGCCGGCTCGGCATACGAAATTCCGGTGGTGGGGCACATCAGCAACCTACTGTAATACTTTACTTCCTCAGTATCGTGGTCGAGAATCATTAAAACTCCATGGCCGTGTTTCATGGCTGTTTGTACACTCTCTTTAAGCCGTTTTTCAGAGGCATCGTCAACTACGAGTTTGTCAATCGCCATCTCAATAAAGTGATTTTTATAGCGATCGACTTTATGGTTGTGTTTCAGTTCTGTTATTGTACCGTCAATCCGGGCGTGTAAAAAACCTTTGCGTACAATTTGCTCGAAAAGCTCCCGGTAGTGCCCTTTACGCCCTTTTACAACAGGCGAAAGAATAATAATTCGTTTTCCGGCAAAGTCGTTTTTTATCAGTTGAAGAATTTTCTCTTCGGTATATTTAACCATTTTTTCGCCTGTGTTGTACGAAAAAGCTTCGCCGGCACGTGCATACAAAAGGCGTAAAAAATCGTAAATTTCGGTAACTGTACCCACTGTTGAACGCGGGTTTTTGGTTGTTACTTTTTGTTCTATTGAAATTACCGGGCTTAATCCGGTAATTTTATCAACATCGGGGCGCTCCATATTTCCGAGAAACGATCGTGCATAGGCCGAAAAAGTTTCGATGTAGCGGCGCTGCCCTTCGGCATAAATGGTATCGAAAGCCAGCGACGATTTTCCGCTTCCACTTAACCCTGTAATTACCGTTAGCTTATTTCGGGGAATTTCAACATCGATGTTTTTTAGATTGTGGACACGTGCACCCTGAATCACAATTTTTTCGTCGAACTTTGAACCATTTTTTCGCGTCTCTATTTCCATTCTCTTTTTATTCATGCAATACCAATTGGTGTAACTATTTTGCTCATTTTATTATGGCTGTAATAATTATTTTAAAAGCGGAATTTTAATAACGTAAGTTTTCTTTTTTGAATTTGTCAGGTGATCATCGCGTAACCAGAGATTAAAATCTTTTAAGAGTTTATAACTGATACCATATTTTTTGGCAAAATCGGGGAAGTTGGCAACAGCACCATGAATGGTAATGTTTTTTGTTTTTATTATTGGGTATTTCTCATTGTCGGCAACATAAAAACCATACTGCTCCGGATTTTCGATAATGAGTTTTAAGGCTGCAATACGGTAAACATATCGTGCCGTTTCGGTGGTAATTAAAAGGTCGTAATAGTTGTCGGTTTTCTGACGAATCAACTGTTTCGAAATTCCCGATCTGCCGCGATTATACGATGCTGCCACCAATGTCCAGCTTCCAAATTTTTCGTACGAATCGAGCAGGTAGTCGCATGCGGCATATGTTGCTTTTTCAATATGATAGCGTTCGTCGATTAAGCTGTTTACTTCCAGCCCGTACTCCTGTGCTGTGCTTTTCATAAACTGCCACAACCCAACCGCACGGGCAGGCGAAATAGCACGCGGATTTAATCCACTCTCGGCAAGTGCGAGGTATTTAAAATCGTCGGGAATTCCTTTCTTTTTTAAAATGGGTTCGATTACCGAAAAATAGCGGGGGGTAAGTTTTAAATACCGGAGGGTTTGCGAATGAAAATAGGTGTTCGATAAAAGCTCGCGGTCGAGCGATTCCCGAATATCGAACCGGTCGAGTGGCATTGGTTCGCCGGCAAACGAAAAAGCCGTGGGAAGTTCTACCGGTTTAAAAATTGCTTTCTGTTTCAATGCCGGATTCGTAGTCTCGGGCCGGGCCGATGCTAAAATCATTACAACAACTATAAAATTTATCCCAATTATTACGGGGAGCAAAACCTTCCAATATCTCTTTTTTCTCATTTCGTTAAAAATTAAAGTGCTTAAAAACAAATTGTTTCAGCTTTATCTTGCATGGTTTAACCGAGTTCAATAACTCTTTTAAAACGAATCTGCAAAAGTACTATTTACTATTCAGATAACAATTAAAAAAGAATACCAGTTTGGAGATCTTAACCCGAAATTGAGCAATTCAGAACAAAAAAAGTTTGTAATTGCTGAGATATAAAACGGAAGTATAAAAGTTACAGCTTATTCGTTTTTCTGAAATATAGATTGCTCTTTTTTTTCCTGCCTAATCTTTATAGTTTTGTATAAAATCTAAAACGTGGATTATGACATTCAGGAAATTTTCGTTGTTTCTGTTTTTATCTCTTTTCCTTTTTTCGTGTTCAACAAAACAACAACAACCCAACATTGTATTTATTTTGGTTGACGATTTGGGCTGGGCCGATGTAAAATGCAACTTCCCGGAAACTTTTTACGACACGCCAAATATCGATAAATTGGCCAAAAATGGAGTGCGGTTTACCAATGCTTATGCGGCAAATCCGGTTTGTAGCCCAACGCGTGCCGCATTAATGACCGGGAAACATCCGAACCGTGTCGATATTACTGACTGGATTCCGGGTGACGACCCCAAAAAACGACCACTGTTGGGGCCGCAAGACCGAAACGAACTTGCTTTGGAGGAGACAACCATTGCCGAGAAATTAAAAGAGAAAGGATATAAAACCTGCTTTATTGGTAAATGGCATTTGGGCGATAAAGGTTATTTCCCCGAAGATCAGGGGTTCGATATTAATATTGGTGGACATCATAGAGGCAGCCCACCCGGAGGTTATTATTCTCCGTATAAAAATCCGAAACTTACCGACGGGCCAAAAGGCGAATACCTAACCGACCGGTTAACTACCGAAGGAATTAAATTTATTAACGAGAACAGTAAGAACCCGTTTTTTCTCTACCTCGCGTTCTATACGGTGCATACACCTATTCAGGCATCGAAAAAATTTATTGAAAAATATAAAGCGAAACGCGATAGCTTGCACATTACAGAAGTACCACACCGGCGAGAGGGTGAGGGGTGGACAAAACTACTTCAGGAGAATGCCGCTTTTGCTTCGATGGTTGCATCGATGGACGAGAATGTTGGAAGGGTTTTAAAAACATTAAAAGATAAGGGGCTTGATAAAAATACATGGGTAATTTTTACGAGCGATAACGGTGGCCTTTCCACACTTTACCGGAAAAATGCACCTACGAGCAACGGGCCGTTGCGTGCCGGAAAAGGGTGGTGTTACGAAGGCGGAATTCGTGTGCCGTTAATTATTGATGGCCCCGAAGTTGTAAATCCCGGCAGAACAACCGACCAGCCTGTTGTTAGTATGGATTTTTATACAACGATTTTAACTATTGCCGGAGTTGAACACGCCGACAACGACGGGGTGAATTTGCTTCCGTTGTTAACTGAAAATAAACCGCTCAATCGCGACGTACTTTTTTGGCACTATCCACATTATCACGGCAGTGCTTGGAAACCGGGTTCGGCATTGAGAAAAGGCGATTGGAAACTGATTGTGTTTTACGAAGATAACCGTATGGAATTGTATAATCTTGCCACCGACCCCGGCGAAACAACAAATGTTGCCGGACAGAATCCACAGAAAGTTGAGGAGCTTAAAAAACTGCTCGATAAAAAACTGGCCGACTCGGGCGCAAAATTTCCGACAGTAAATCCCGATTATGTTCCTAAAGATTAGTGAGTTTAATTCTATTCTGTGTTAAATTTTTAATCTGTAATCAATGCCAAGAATGTTAATCGATGTTTTGTCGATATAATAATGTTGAAGCCGGTAATAAACTCCAATGCGGTGAATTTTTCCTATTTTTCGCGAAAGACCGATATCGAATCTGCCTTTAACAATTTGCTTTTTAGCTAAATTGTGGAAAATTTCGTAGCTGGTAAACGGGGTTAATTTGTTGCCTGCAATGTTGTACGATAATTTAATACGTGGGCGAATTGTTGTAACTTTTTCATTCTCTTCCTTGTCGTTGTAATAGGTAATACGCGTACGAAACGAAGGTCGAAAACGGCGGATATCTGTTTTAAACGTTGTGTCGAAAACCCAGCGGTTGGTTGTTACATTCTCTTTTTTCTTTACGTTTGTTTTTAGCCGGTAAGCTGCTGCAAACTCTAAAAACTTAAAAGCTTTGTACGAAAGTTGTCCGTCGAACTGGTACTTGTCGACAGTAAAATCGTCTTGCAACCGTATTTCGGGAACGATACTGAATTCGAAGCGTTTCAAAAATCGCTTAGTAAATTCAAGCTCAACCCAAGTACCGAATTTATTTGTTTTCGCTAATCCCGATGAAACTCCTGTTATGAGAATAAGAAAAATAACAACTATTTTTTTCATTATTTAATTTCTCTTTTTGAGTTCTGCTTTTTTACGTCGAAAAAGATAGTAATTTGCGCTACATCGCGTAAGAAATCAATTTTTTTTATGCGGTATCGTTTAATTTTTATTCCGGTTCTGTTTTCTAAATCTTCGAGCAGTTCTTTCTCTTTTTCTTTATGAATATTTTCGATGTTTTCGTAAACAATAAGCAGCGAGTCCTCTTGTTTTAGTAGTAGTGCTTTCTCTAATGCCCATAACGTGCTAATAAGCAGTAGGTTTGCAAGTGCCAGTTCAATGTATCCGAAATAATTTTTCGAGAGTGCATTAATTACCGATACAGCAATAATTACAAAAAGGTAGGTCATCTCTTTGGGAGGAATCTGATCGGTGCGATATCTTATTATTCCAAAAATAGCAAATAGTCCAAGTGCAAATCCAAGCTCCATCTTCACATCTTCGAGCAGATAAACAAGGAGGAAAACGGCTACGCTTATTGCGAAATAGCTAAAGTAGAACTCTTTCTTTTTACTAATTCGGGCATACAAAACAACAACTAAAAAGGTGGCAACCAGATTAAATGCAAACCTGATGGCCATTAATGTGAAATTTTCGATAAGTGAGATATCCATTTCTTAACTGATTTTTTAAAGAGTTCTAATTTATAATATATCTGCGAATAAACCTGAGACGTGGTTTAAATGCGTTTTGTTTTAAATTGGGGTCGAGGAATGCGCGCCCGGTGCAATATTTCGACAATCCACGTTGTCTTATTTTTAACGTTCGCAATATAGAAACCATTGGCGATGCTTTTAAACTTTTGCCTCTTTTAAGCTCAAAAATAACAAGATTTTTAAAATCAATTTTCCCATTTTTATTCCAAAACTCAGGTTGAATATCGATGGTGCAACGGTCGAGTTTGTTTTTATGAATTAACGTAATTCGGTAAAACCGATTGTTTAATGTTTTTCCCAATTCATTTGAATGAAAAGGTGTTTTTTCTTCAAGAAAGGCACTTTCGGACTCACCAATTTTTTCGTCTGATAAATTACTCTCAATCCGGTTTTTTATTGTTCGTTTTTTATTGGTCTTTAATTTAATCTCAAAAAAATTGTTGTTGGTAGTAACATATGTTCTGTGTCGGACTTTAAAGCGGTTTAGTTTCCGGTTGTGGTGTTTCAGGTACATAAAGTTGTCGGCTGTGTCGAAATATGCCGACTGGTATTGCATTAATCTGTTTCCATTTATCTCGAGAATGTCGTAAAACGGTTCGGCTGCTTCCAGCAATTTATCTAGAAGAGAAATGTGGAACCAGTATTTCTTATCAATACGATCCATTAATTTTACTTTGTCGATTTCGGATAAAGAAACGGGGTGAAATAGATTAATTATGGATTTAGTTTTTTCCAAAAAAAAGAAATATAAAACGTTAAAATATTAGTTATTGTAAAATG
>WGCT01000032.1 GCA_015493625.1 Draconibacterium sp.
TCACAATATCAGCTCTCTTCCCTTTTTCAATGCTACCACAAACGGTATCGATGCCCAACATTCGAGCCGGATTTAGCGTAACCGACTTTATTAAACGGGGCATCGACAAGTCGGTAACCTTTTTGATATTTCGTAAAACATCGGGAATTAAAAAACTTGACCCGATTAATGTATCGCTTGCAGCATACCGAACTCCCCGCTCCGACGAAGTTACTTTTTTATCGGTGTCGTAAAGATAGTCGCCAAACGGCAATCCGGCAGAAATAACCGCATCGGTAATTGAGATAATCCGGTCGGGGTTTAAATTTTCGAAACACATTTTAATTATCCGATTATTAATATGAACTCCGTCGCCGTTAACCTCCACAAATATATCTTTGTCGATAAACGGTAGTGCTGCTAACCCCGGATTTTTATGCGAAATTCCCGACATGGCATTAAAAAGGTGGGTAATATTGCGAACACCGGTTGTTGAGAAGGCAGTATCTAAGGAAGCCATAGAATGTCCAAAAGCAGGGATAATGTTGTTTTCAAGAAGGTGTCCAATTATTTCGTCAACCCCTTCAAGTTCGGGAGCAACGGTCATCATTTTTAAATACCCTTCCGATATATCGATTATCTTTTTAAGGTAGTTTAAATCTGGCTTTCTAATGTAATTGGGATTTATACCCCCTTTTTTCTCCATATTTACAAACGGACCTTCAACATACATTCCCACAATATGCTTGCTCTCTTCGCCAAACGATTTAATGTTTTTAACCACATTTTTAATGTGTGTTTCGTTACACATTAACGTAGGAAGAAATGTAGTTACACCGTTTTTATGAATGGTAGAGCAAATATTTGCGAACTGCTTTTTGTTCGCCGTTTCGAAAACGCCTTCGCCCGCGCCATGAATATGGGTGTCGAGAAATCCGGGCGCTACAAAATTGTTTTCAGCATCAATTATTTCGCCCCCTTTTGTTTCGTCGTAACTCTCCGAAATATCTTTTATTATTCCGTTTTCAATTATCAGAAACCGATTTTCCACGATCTGTTCGGGAAGAACAATTTTTCCGTTTTTAATTATTTTTTTCATCGATTAAATACTCCAAATAACATTTCTAAAACTTCCAGCGCATTTTCACCCACAAATCATCACCCAGTTCCCACCATTTATTAATCGACGAGCGGGCAACCGAGTTCGAATAGTTGGTTAAATACTCTTTGCAAAGTTGAGTTTTTTCACCGTTCTCTGCATTATTCACATCCTGTTTTAACAGCTCTGCCGCGTGTTTTTCAACAAAATTAATTTCGCTAAAAACGTTCTCTTCGTACTGAGCAACAACAGGCTCAACTACCTCTTTACCAATTCCCCAGTTTACCATTGCCAAGCGGTTTGCTCTACGAAACGCCCAGTCGGCAGCATTGCGATTAAAATGGTCTTGGGCACAGATTTCAAAACTTTTCGGCAAACTTAAATTTCCACAATAAATAGGAATTCTCGGACTCAAACGCGGCACATCGAAACTAAACCAAAGACGACCCCCAATTTCATCGGGCAGGTAACTACGCAATTGTGCAATCCACGAGTAGGCGCAATACTGCACCGAAATAGGCCTGTCGCGCACAACCACATTCTTTTGTAACGAATTCAATAATTCTCGCTTATCTCGCGCCATCCACGGATGTGCAGCCGGACTGATTATTGTGTCGACTGTTACATTTCCATTTTTATCGCGACTCTTTTTTGCAACTTTTAATTTCCGAATCATTTCGTGCTCGGTTCCATCGTAAGTTGTGCGATACAGTTCCAGCACCTGACGTACATTTACTTTTTTATCAACCTTTACCGAAAAGGGCAACTCTTCGCTATCGTATTTCAGGTTCAAACTAGGAGCCAACGTACTAAATACAAAGTATTCGCGAATGGAGAACGGCTTACTTCCACTGTAAGCTTTCCAAAATTTAAATGTTTCCTTTCCATCCCAGAAACCCATTTTCCGGGCCACCTCAAATACATTTTCGGATGCCATAAAATAGTCGGAATTATGAACATCAATTTCTCCTATTCGAGGAATGTTTGCCGAAATTCCAACGTGGTCGTCAGGAATTCGTTCTGCAGCCCACACGCCACCAATTTTATCCTGACCTTCGCCAAAAATTTCGAGCTGCCAAACTTCATTTTTATCGGCTATTGTTATGCACTCGCCGTTATCGGCATAGCCGTATTTTTTTATTAAATCTCCAATCAGTTTTATCGCCTGCCTCGCATTACTGCATCGTTGCAGTGCTACGCGCTCGAGCTCTTCAATTAAAAACAGTCCGTTTCTGTTTCTTAATGTGCGCCGGCCGCCAATTGTAGTTTCACCAATCGCCAGCTGTTTTTCGTTTAAACACGGGTAGGCAGTGTTTAAATAGGCAAAGGTCTCTTTTGCCTGCGGAATCTCTCCTTTTAACTCTAAATTGTTACGACTCCAACGGCTGCTTGTATGAAGTGTTCCCCAATAAATTTTTTGCGTTGTATCGGTTTTGTGTGTTTGTGCCGGAACAAAATCGAGCCAGGTACGATAATAAGCATCGCAAGTATGCGCCGTAATTACCGAGCCGTCGTCGGTCGCATTTTTCCCAAGCATAATACTTGTACAACTTTCGTTATACAAATCTTTATCAGTTTCCTGAGCACTCAAATAGCTGTAAGTTGTTAACAATAATATAAAAACCGGAAGCTGTTTTACTAGATAGAGTCGATTCATTTCAAATAGTTATTTTATTTTTGATTTAAAAACAGTAGCAAGTTTCAACGAAGTGAATTTACAAGGCAGAAACAGAGTTCGTCTCGGCATATCCAACATTAGAAATGCTGGTCTGTTCCTTAAAATATAACCGCTTCATATTTCGGTGAAATTCGTTTGAAAGCTTATCATGAAAAAAAGGATAGAGAACCCGGTCTCTCAATTTCGAATCGCTTTTAAAATAACTCGAATGAATTATGCAGGTGTGGCCGTTTTCGTCTTCAAAAAACTCCATTCGTTGTTTCCCTTCGGTTTTATTTCCTTTAATATAACTGTACTCGACAACATAATTTACTGGGTCGATTGTAATAAATTCGATTGCAGTAGCCAAATTAAATAATCCTTTAAACAGTCTCAAATTTAAATACACAATTTGTCCGGTATCTAACCTGCTTACATTGCCATTGGCATAAACCAGCTGATTATCTTTTTTTGAATAGACTAAACCTACCGATACCTTTTTCCCATCCCACGCCTCGGCCGGGTTGGTATAAATATAGTGATGCCAAACTTTTTGTAAACTATCGTTCACAAAATACTCTTTTGCATATACCTTATATCCTTTCGTATCCGTACCGGTTTTCATACTGGGCTCAATTTTCGAAAAACTTGAAATATTGTTTTCTTCTTGTTGAGTAATGTATTCGCGAACCTTTTTTTGAGGAATTTTATTCAAATCAATTTGTTCAAAAGAGTCTTGTCCGTAGCTCACAACAACAACAGTAAGGAAAAAGAGAGAAATAATATATTTAAAAATATTCAATGAAATTCTGTTAAATAGTTTCATTCTTCAGTTGGCAAAAGTCATAAAATTGTTCAGTATTATTC